>CANPZR010000105.1 GCA_947589175.1 uncultured Lachnospiraceae bacterium
TGTACAACGTCAGTTCTTTTTATGCTTCTCATACTTGCCAAATCTTCACCAAATCTCAGTCACATATCATTAGTTCATGTAAGTGTAATGCACTTATACTAACTAATGATATCACATTGTGCATAAGCTTGCAACACTAAATTAAAATAATGGTAATAATAGTAACAGGTGGTGATACAATGAATCCGAAAGAAACACGTCGAAAGCCCAAAGAACTGAATATCCAAATAGGAGAGCGATGCCGTCAGGCGCGGGAAACTGCCGGTTACACGCAAGAACTTCTTGCTGAGCAAATTGATGTATCCACTCAATTTTTGTCCGACGCCGAACGAGGCGTTACCGGCATGTCAATAGCCACAATTATCAAATTATGCCGCACGCTTGACGTTTCCACAGATTTTATCTTACTTGGAAAAAATAACAGCGACGCCCATGCGCCTCTTTCCATCGACTCGCGCATCCAGCACCTATCTTCACAACAGCAAAAGCTGGTGGAGGAGGGATTCAACCTGCTGAACAAGGCGTTTTTTTCCAAATAAACCTGCTGTTTTCTCCATTATAAAAGGAGCGGCTCCTGTCTTCATGTTCCTTTTTCATCATCAGGATCATTATACATGACTGCCGCTCCCATTTTGTTTTTCTGGCAGGAGATTCTCCTTGCCATGACTATTTTTAATAGATCTACATATCCGAATAATCTATAAATTCGATTTTATATCCCTCAAATCTCTTGTCCGATCTCATCGTCGCGCTTACTTTCTTAAGCCATGCCGCCTCCTTTTCCTCGTACCCGATCACAGAAATCGTATAGGGATATTTGTATTTTTTCCTGTTATAGCGATACAATGCTATTTTTCCCGCATAGCTGTCTTTTACATATCTGCTTTTTATGCCGATTGTAATGGCAGTCCAGGGCGATTCATCCGAAAGGCCGCACGCCGCTATAATCCGGCTGACCTGATCTGCCATACTCTTGCAGTCGGTGACGGTTTCCGCGTAAATCTGATCCGGCAGCATGACCGACAGCCGTTCTCTCCCCGTCTCATAATCAATCCGGGATTCCGCTTCATAGGATTCGGAAAGATCTTTTATTTTTTGAACCGTCTTGTCTTCCTCCGATGTGTTAAAACGCATAGCTGTCCGGGACTCTGCCGGTTCATCCGCCACAAGCGTATCTCCATTTGTAATCTGGGTGCATAATTCCGCATATCGGTTCCCTATAAACTCTGCGGATATTATTTCATTCAACAGTTTCAGAATATCTTTATTTTCTGAATCTATTTTTCCCGTATCCATTTTTATAGATGAAAACTCAAATACGCCATCTTTAATCGGGATAAAGCGATTTTTCTGTTTTTTCAATTTTCCTTCTAAAAGCCGGATATTCTGCACTGCAAGATAATACTTTCCACTATTTTTATCAGCCATATCCTGACTTGCCTTCTTTATGCTTCTTCTTGCTTCTGCCGCGTCGTAATAATCCGGATTTACCGCAACGCTTGCTGTGCCATCCTTCTCTTTAATTTCTCCCAGCCAGCCTATATTTGCAATCGTTTTGCCCCTTACGTCGGTCAGATCAATGTCTACATCTTCCTTAAGCAAAAGAAAAAACAGGTCCTTGTTATAGTCCTTCTGATTCACGCATAATGTGATATGATTTTTTTCATTATGCCCTCTTCCCAGTGCATACGGTATATTTAGCAGGTCCAGTCTTTTTTTCAGCATATAAATAAAATTTTCCGTATCCCCTTTTAATAAGCCTTCACTATAGCGAGGCCCATATTCTATCGTGATTCTGTTTTCGCCTAACTCGTCTGCCTCACACTGTTTTTTCCCAAATTCACTGTCGTCCTGACGCGTCAGCCAATCGGACTGAATCTGCGTATAAACAGAAAAATCAACCTGCAATTCATCCTGTGCACTATCGTTAAGAAATAAATCCTGGATAACCGTCCTCGGATTCTCATCTCCGAAGCATTTCAGCGGAACTACTCCACGAAAACCATTTTTCTCTTCTTCCCAGATATAGGGATTCTCTCCTGCAAGCTTCTCTATCCTCTTTTCAATTTTTTCATAGGCAGTCTCCAGATCCTCAACCGACGCCCCCTCTTCCCGGACCACGAAAAAGGTTTCTGTAGCCTCAAACCGAAACAAGAGCTCCTCCCGGTAATTCATTCCCAGGCACGCTCCCACCGCTGCCAGCAAAAAAGAAAAAGCAAGCAAAGCCGTAATCCGCTTTCTTTTCTTTTTCCTTCTCCCAAGCGAAATACTGCCGAGCGCCTCCATCAGCTCCCCCATATTGGCATAGCGTTTTTCAGTCTTGACGGCAAGCGCTTTTTTCAATATGGATTCTAATTCCTTTGGCGCATCCACCCCCTGTTCCCTCAAAGTTTTATACTCATCAAATACAGAGCGCTGAAGGGAGTCAGGCGGACACTCTCCTGTCAGACATTCATAGCAGACGGCCGCCAACGCATATACATCCGACCAGGGACCGACGTTGCCATGATTGGCATACTGCTCAATCGGCGTATAGCCCTGTTTCGTAAATGCCGCCGTGGTCGTCGTATTCTCTTTTTGCATGAGGTCCTTTGCCGTCCCAAAATCCAGCAGACACAGCGAGCCATTCTCAAGAACCATAATATTATTGGCGCTTATATCTCTATGGACCACTCCCCTGTTATTCATGCGCTCCAACACACGCATCAGAGGGTTCATTTTTTCTATCATGGTTTCCCATTTCATCGGGCCTTGTTCCTGAATATACTGATTCAGGGGAATTCCCCGCAGATAATTCATAACAATATAGGCGGTTCCATTTTCTTCAAAACAATCTATAATTTTTACAACCGCGTCCTCATCACTGAATCCGCTTAATATTTTTGCTTCTTGAAGAAAGCGTTTTTTCGCCTTTTCAAAGGATTCTCGCGCCGCTGTGTAGGTAATCTGAATCTGATCCGATTGTTCGACGTCTCTGTGGATATATTCACGGCAGAAAAACTCCTTGATTGCTACTGTCATGTCAATCTTCTGATTGACTGCCTCATATGTGATTCCAAAACCGCCCTCACCGATTACGCGCCGGATACAATACCGGTTTTCCAATATTGTCCCCGGTTTTAAAAAATGAGTATCTCTCAAATTCTGATCTTCCATTAGTTTTCTCCTCTGGCCCGTAAGTCATACCGTTCAAAAATATCCGCCATATCCGTTATTATATCAGCAGGGCATTCCCCTTTTGTTTTTCCGTGAAAATATTCTTTATGAAGATATCCTTATGAGGACATCTGCTTCCGTATTTCCTTTGCGTTGCTCCCCGATCCTATGTAGACCTCATGGACAAAAAAGGCCTCTCCCCGTTTCAGATAATCATCCATCTCCTCCATCAAAAAGGAAACCGGGTCGCTGCTTTTCATATAACCAAGAACGAATTTGTCAAAGGGCTCTTTTTTCCGGAGCATGGAAAAACCACACTCATCCAAAATCACATTGAGCCGTTCTTCCGAAATCTTTATTTTATTGCGATCTGTCACCTCTGACCCCAAAAACAAAAGAAAACAGATCAAACTTGTCCGGTCAATATCCAACTCGCCACGCAGATATTTACGGATTGCCGTTTCCCCTTTCCGGCTCGTCTGTGTTTCTTCTTCGTTGTTCTGCAATATGCCGATATACTCCTGTACCAGCATCCGGTCTGTCATCTGCCTGTCATCCGATTTATTCTTAAAAACATTTTTTCTAAGATATGACGCTATTTTTTCTATCTGCTTCTCGTCCAGGGCATCCACATCATTTACGTTTTCCAGCATAAGTTCTACCCAGCTCAACGAAACATAACCAAAAAAATAATAATTAAATTCCTCAAATAACGCAGCCGGGGATATCACGCTGTCACGAAGAATATCCAGCAAATCGTCCGGATTCGTCCTTCTTCGGCGCAGTCTTGATTCCGCTTTTAAGGGAAGCAGCTCCGCAAGCTGTTCCTGACTGGGAACGCTATCGCCTACTTCTTTTTTATATCTCTCAATTTTCTCCAGAAGATAATAGTAGAGATATTTGCAAAAATAATACCGGGTCTTTTCACGGACATCCGAAAAATTTTTGAGATTACTGATATAAAACCGAAAAAATTGTTCTCCGTCATCTCCCAATGAACAGAGCGATTGATCCAGCACCTGCGTGAGCTGTTTTGTGATTAACTGTTCCCCGCTCTGTTGAGAATAATTGAGAACATAGCTCTCCAGCTCGCCAAAAGAAATCTGTTTTCCCTGAAAAAAATCAGTCTCCGACTGAAAATTCCAGTTCTTTCTCCAATACTCCCATGCCGATTCACACACCTGGGATATTTTCTTCCATTTATGATAAGAAAGCTGATTCGCGAAAGCATAAATCAAAGACGCCTCAAAACTGCTGCGGGAATATAGTGGCTGACAGCCATTATTGATCAAGTTGTCATTCAGCTCCTCCAATGTCTGCGCCTTTAAAAATCCCAGCGCTATCAGGCGGTATCTCTTGGGAAGCGACTGCTTTTCCGGAATATCGGGATCCAATGCCTTTTCAATGATTTCTGCTCCCAGATAGGTATTCCACAGTTCATCTAACATTTTTTCATAAACAGGTAATTTTTTCTTTGATGTTTTGCGCATATGGGCACCCCCTGGTCAGCTAGCTGCATTGTCTATATGACACATTATACTCCAAATCATGATGCGCAACAAGAAAAATTTTGTAGGCAAATTCGAAAAAGAAAATTCTTAGCCTCTTGCCAATTATATCCTTCATCATATAGCTGATAATAATGCCCATCTAATTCTATTGCCGTCTCCGGTATTTCATCATCCTTCGATGAAATATCTTTATCGCTTGTATCAGTCTTATCATTTCCGGTATTTTTATCACTGGAGCCACTTTGATCATTTGATGTATTCTGGTCGTCGCCGCCCTGAATATTCCCCAGCCCTTATAGCTCCTTTTCGTCTTTTTTATCAAAATTTTTCAATTGAGATTTTCTATACACCGGGTTTCTTCGTCCAAATTTCCCCAGCGCCCTTTTTACATTGTGATAATATAGACAGTCCCCCAAAAGAAAACAAATTATTTTTTTCAAACCGTCCTCTCTTTTTCGTCGCTTTTTTATCACCCTTTTCAGCGGCATTTTTTGAAACAGGATAATTTAAATTTTTCAATGTCAGGAAAAAAGAATCGTATTCTGACAAAAAAACAGGCCGCATTTCTTCTGTATAATTGTACTGATTCTGATAATCATCTATAATTTTCTTAAAGCCGCTGCCACGCCGCTCCATATAATTCAACCGCGAAAACACGTCTGCTATAATAGGATTCCTTCTCCGAGACGGAACTGACATAATATCCCGGTCCTGAACATTAACGCCATCAAGCATGCCGCCGGGAGAATAAATCTCCAGCCTGTCATCGTATATGTCTATATGCACTTCGCTTCCAAACTCCATATAATCGCGATGAATAAGCGCATTTACTATACCTTCTGTCACAGATCGCTCTGGATATTCCGGCAGTTCAACCCTGCCGTCAGGGGTCTTGAACCATCCCTTGTGAGAATTCCGCTTTACAAAAGCCTCACCTTCCTGTAATAGAGAAATCAAGCTGCCCGAATATTCCGCATCATCCAACGCATCCTGTAATCCCGAAGACTTGCTCAGCCCATTCCATCTTGTGCAAAACAATCTTGACTGGTAAATCGGACAATTATCGGCTAGAAGCGCTCCTGCATTTGTCAGTACGCCATTGCCATCCTCAAGTCCAAAAGACACATAATCACTCTCTAAAAAATCTTTCTTCGTTCGCTGGTAATATGTCGAAATCAGCTTTGTAAACGCCATCTTTGAAAAGTCGTATCCAGAGGGAAGGCTGTCAAAGGATTTTCCAGAACCCTTCAGCGCCCCGCCTATTCCATTGGCGAAAGCACTCACACTCTTTAACCAGCTACGCGGATTTTTTTCCTCCAGCTTTTCTTTTTTATCATACTCCGTCGCTTCACCAATCAGATTTCTGATGTCCATTGTCCCTCACTCCCTTTCAATACAAACTTCACGCTCTCTATTCTTTCATATTAGAAATGGTCATTATAAGCAGTATATCATATATTCCCGTATGCCGCCATATTTTATTTTTCGGACCGTCCTCTCTTTTTCGTCGCTTTTCCATCGTCCAGCACGCTCGTATTCTTCTGTCGCCCGGAGAGTGCGAATGTTCATGTTTCTGCCTCCCATCTAAATTTCTACACCCTCTAATACCCTGCGTATATTTTCCTTGCACTCCGCATAGCTCTCGCCGGGATGCGCTTCGTACATCTTTTTCTCCCCTACGCGCTCTGGAATATGAGATTCCATACCCAATCCCCCCCAGTTTTAAAATAACCACCAATATTGTTTACATGATACATTATAACCCAAATCATAATGCGTAACAAGAAAAACCTTCCGTAAAAGCTGATGCAACAGCCTTCCCTGCTCATTGAAATTTCACACTTTCACATACTTTTGACCAGGGCTCTTAGGTTTTTCCGGCATAGTCAGTCGCAGTTTACCGCTGCTGACAAGTGGATTTACAATCTTTGACATCACATGATTTTTCGATTTCCCAACAAATGCCGCAATTTCATCCCTTGTCCGCGGAATGGAGCAAAATTCTATCAGCGAATCAAAAATAGGTATTGATTCTGAAAACAAGCCATTTTTCATGACTACTCTAAATTCACCGTGAACTGCCGAAAAAATGGGCGCTGGCAGACCGGCTGCGGCAAATTCATTGCGTATAGTAGGGATGCCGGAATATCTGTTTTCTGTTATGTGTAAAAGTTCAAGCACATTAGCGAGAACCGCGTTTCTTGTCTCGGGGCGCACCTTGCCCAGCGCGTCAATAGAGATTTTTCCATATAGTCCGCCACTATTGATAATTTCCATACGGTCACGGTACATCTCAATGCGAACAGGTACATTTTCCGTATGAATACTGTAGTCCCTGTGCACCAGCGCGTTCAATATAGCCTCACGGACTGCCCGGATCGGATACTCGGGTTTATCCGCGCGTCGTCCATTTTCATCTATAATTGTTTTGGTACGGCTGTTCCTGCGGACAAATTCGACTGCTTCTTCAAGCATATCGGGAATTGCGCCGGTAATACGCTTATTATCAATAAAGCGTTCGCCGTCATTGCCGGATGACACCAGCTCCGTCCCGGGGAGCGATACTGCGGTGATGCAGAGCTGCGGGAAATATGCCTGTGGATAATTGGAAAATGTCATTAAACCCGCAAGCGTAGGAACGCCGTCACGAGTGATGCCCATAAGTTCCAAAATTTCATCTTCGGCGACATGATCTGCCAGATTTCCGCGGTCATTTTTTACTGCCTGCATATAATCTTCTAACCGCTTTTCGTTGATCATATGAAATCTTCCGTTCTCTACAACACGGGCATCATCACGGATTCTTTTGCGAAAAGCCTCATAACTGTAAATCTCGTATTCACTCATGGGCTCATCGGATTCTCCGACACGGACATACGATCCCCGGATACGGCCTACGCCCTTATAAAATACAGGCCGCTCTACTATATCAACTCCCGGTATTTCCGCGGACACCACTGCCTTTCCTTCCATCTCGCACACAGTAAACAGAGCACGAACCGGCGGCTCCATCTGTTTACACTGCTCCGTTACCTTTTTTTGAAGATCCTGGGCGTCATACACGCCTTTAATCGAATAATTGTCTGTCTCGTCAATTCCAAAAATAATAATGCCGCCTTCATCTTGGTTGGAAAAAGAAGAAAGCGTATCAAATAATCTCGTGGGACAACCCTGCGCGGCCGCTTTTAACTCGATTGTCTGCGTTTCTGTTTTCATATTTCTAATATCTAAAACGATTTTTTTGAGTTCTTCTGATTGCATTGATACTTCCTCCTCGAAAATCTTAATGATAT
>CANPZR010000106.1 GCA_947589175.1 uncultured Lachnospiraceae bacterium
TTTATTGCAACTACCGCCGACGAGAGGAAATATATTCAGGTGACGGAATCCATGAACAGCGAGGATGTGAGAAAGCGTGAGCTGGCTCCGCTGCAAAAAATTCGTGATAATTATGAAAAAATCGTGCTGTCGCTTGATCCGGGGCTGGATAACTCATACGAAGGAATCAAGTCTGAAAACCTGATTGAATGGCTGCTTGCAGAATGAACCCTTTACAACTCCCCTCAAATGATATAAACTAAGGGCATCATCATTTTACAAAAAAGGAGAGATCATCATGGAGACATTACAAAAAGAGTATCAGGCATCTTCCTGCACGACGGTTTCCGCCTATGCGGACGGACAGGATGGAGACGGCAGCTACAAAATAGTTTTTAAGATTGAGCACAGCGGGCACCAGTCCTACGGGCAGCGGTTCACAGCGGTGTTCAACGCTCCTTTTTCTGTTGTGGAGACGCCGGGCGACGTGGAGTCGGAGGCAGAGGAGAACCGCCTGATGGTGCAGAGGAACAACCAGTTAAATGACACGGGAATGACCGAGGTCTGGATCAAGCTGCAGGCGGAGGAGCAGCCGGAGGTGCTGGAGATTCAGGATATTATGTGCTGCAGAAAAGAGGTATAGTGTGAAAAATAAGCTCGATAGCATATTTTTCACACGACTATTTGTGCCGGGGCGTCACAAATAGTTTTTGATGGCAGATGAGAAACTGCTACGCAGCTTTCTCATCGCCCCGTCGCGTAAACGCTCCGGAATGGAGATTAAAATGACAACCATATTATGTTATGAAAAATGCACGACCTGCAAGAAGGCGTTGAAATGGATGGATGAAAAGGGGCTCGCCTACGAGGTGCGCCCGATCAAGGAGGAGCACCCGTCGGCGGAGGAGCTGCGGGAGTGGCACGAAAAGAGCGGCCTGCCGCTCAAGCGCTTTTTCAACACCAGCGGCATGCTCTACCGGGAGATGGCGCTGAAGGACAAGCTGCCGGATATGTCGGAGGACGAGCAGATTCAGCTGCTGGCGTCGGACGGCATGCTGGTGAAGAGACCGCTGCTTGTCTCGGACGAGTTAGTCTATCCGGGATTTCGGGAGAGCGAGTGGGAAAGGCTGCTGTGACTGCAGCAGAAACGAGAAGGCAGGATGCGGGAGCATTTTACAAGATGAGCAGGAGGAAATACCCATGGGACTGAAAAAGCGCATACAAAGCAACCCGTCTCTCGCGGGCATGGCGGAGATCATACCGGATGTGACATTTTCCCGTGCGGGGGGAGAGGCGCTGAAAATGCAGCTGATCGTGCCCTGGGCAGTGGGAGAGAGCCGTGCAGACCCGGAATTTTTATTGGAAAAAAGATATCCTCTGGTTGTTTTTGTGCAGGGCAGCGGGTGGACGTTTCCCAATGTGTGGTATGAGATGCCCCAGCTGTGCGCGCTGGCAAGGGAAGGCTTTGTGGTCGCGGCAATTACCCATCGGAATGCTTTAGAGGGGAATCCGTTTCCCGCATGCCTGCAGGATGTGAAGACAGCGCTCCGCTATCTCAGGGCAAATGCGGAGGAATACGGCATTGACGCAGATCGGGCAGGGCTTTGGGGGACGTCTTCCGGAGCCAATCTGTCCCTGCTTGCGGCTATGACAGTCGGGGATCCGCGGTACGAGACGGAGGAATACAGGGGATATTCGGATGACGTGGACTATGTGGCTGCATGTTTTCCCACTACGGATTTTGTGGAATATATGCTGGATGAAACATCCGATCCAGGCATTAAGGATGTGTTTGCGGCTCTTTCCGGCGGAACGGTGGACGAAGAAATGTCCGTTCTGAAGAAGATGAGTCCCTGTTATTATGTACAGAAATATCTGAAAGAGAAATCGATTTCAGAAAAATGCCTAAAAGAGAAAACATTTTCAGAAAAATCTATGAAAACAACAGGGGAATTTACGTGCCCCCCTATTTTTCTGGCGCACGGGAACCGGGATGCTTTGATTCCCTGCCGTCAGACAGAGAAATTATACGAATTGCTGGACCGGGCGGGGGCGGACGTCACAATGGTGACTGTAGAGGGAGCGCCTCATGAAGGCAGCTTCTGGAGCGACAGGATGCTGCAGCTGATTTATTCATTTATCAGAGAAAATGCAGGATGATTGTGCAGCTGTAAGAGGATAAGCCTTGCAAGAAAAGCTTTGTAAGAAAAGCTCTGCAAGAAAAATATTTATCACAATTGTCTTTTTTCTATCTCCATGTTATAATCATGATAATCTTCATTAAAACCAAATGACAAACCGAACTATAAATCCTGACAGGGGGGATGTGCATGAGGAGCAGAAAACACAAGGACGAGCGGGTGCCGGAGGTGTTGCGCCAGTTGTACTCGCGGTTCTCGGCGATTTACCTGCTTCATCTGGAGGAGGAGACCTACGAGGAGCTGCAGGCGGACGAGTTTCTGCGCGGCTATCTGCCGTCGAAGGGGACGCTGTCCCAGGCCTATGATAAGCTGTTTATTTCTGACAAGGGCGGAGCGGAGAGAGAATCCTCCGGCTACGGCATATTTTACAGCGACTCGATTTTTAAAAAAGACAATTTCAGCGGCACGCTGGAGTTAGAGGAGCGGCGTTACAATTTCCACATTTTCCGCTTCTCGGAGACAGACAGCTTTATTATTTTAATTGAGGATAC
Organism: uncultured Lachnospiraceae bacterium; assembly: GCA_947589175.1. Taxonomy (GTDB): domain Bacteria; phylum Bacillota; class Clostridia; order Lachnospirales; family Lachnospiraceae; genus Eubacterium_F. The sequence goes on from CANPZR010000106.1 coordinate 2,672, forward strand.
ATACGGGATCCGCTCCGACGAGGTGGAGCGCGTGAAGATGGGCACGCTGCAGGAGAATTACCTGTTTTCTATGGTAGTGGATCTGAAAAATGACACCTGCCAGAACTGCGCGACGACGGAAATCAGCGTGGAGAGACAGGATTATCTGGATATCAAGTATTCGGAGTGGCGTTTTATGATTGCCAACATGTTTCTGCCGGATGACAAGAGCATGTTTTTGATGATGTCGGAGCCGGAATATGTTATTGAACGTCTGGAAAAGGAAAAGATGTTCAAGTTCGAGATCCAGATGCAGAATATGCAGGGAGAGTACATCTGGGTCCGCCTCATGTTCAACCGCATGAAGGGATTTTCGAGGGAAACGCCCCTGTTCGTTTACACGGTGCAGGACATTCACGAGGATATGCTGCGGCTTCTTCACCAGGAAAATATTATCGCGGCGGTGGAGGAGAAAAATCAGCAGCTAAAGGACATCAACACGGCCAAGACCGTTTTTATCTCGAAGATGTCCCACGAGATTCGCACGCCTATCAACGCGGTTCTCGGCATGGACGAGATGATTCTGCGGGAGACGGAGGACGAGAACATCCGCTCGTACGCCAGGGACATTATGAGCGCCGGGAAAATGCTGCTCAGCATCATCAACGACATTCTCGATTTTTCCAAGATCGAGGTGGGCAAGATGGAGATCATTCCGGTGGAGTATCAGACCAGTACGCTGATTCGGGATATTTACAATCTGATTTCCGTCAAGCTGAATGAAAAGAAACTGGAATTTAAGCTGGAGATAGCCGACAACGTCCCCTCGGTCCTGATGGGAGACGAGGTGCGCATCAAGCAGGTCATTATCAATATTTTATCCAACGCGGTCAAATACACGGAGGAGGGAAGCGTTACTTTTTCCGTGGGATGCGCCGCGAAGGGCGAGGACGGAATCGACCTTTTGGTCCGGGTATCGGATACCGGCATGGGCATGAAGCAGGAAGAGATGAAAATTCTCTTTTCCGAATTTGCCAGGCTGGATGAGAGGCGCAACCGCAATATTGAAGGTACGGGACTGGGCATGAGCATTGTGGTCCGCCTGCTGGAGCAGATGGACAGCAAGCTGGAGGTGGAGAGCGTGTACGGAGAGGGCTCCACATTTTCTTTCGCCCTGCCCCAGAAGGTGGTGGACGCGGCGCCGATGCGGGATTTTTCCGTGTCGCCTAAGCGCTACGCGAGGGATGATGAAAAGCGGATTCTCTACGCGCCGAGAGCGAAGATTCTCGCGGTGGACGACACCCGAACGAATCTGGTCATTGTCAAGGGCCTGTTAAAGCGGTCGGGCGTTCAGCTGGATACGGCGCTGAGCGGGCCGGAGTGCCTGGAGATGATCAAGGAGAAGGATTACGACATGATTCTTTTAGATCATCTGATGCCGGAAATGGACGGCATTGAGACCCTGGGGCACATACGGGGCCTGGGCGGGCGTTTTGAGACGCTGCCGGTCATCGCCCTCACGGCCAACGTCATGAGCGACGCCAGGGAGCGGTATATCAACATCGGCTTCACGGATTTTCTGGAAAAGCCGATTATTCCCGCCAAGTTGGAAGAGGCGCTGTTTGCCTATCTGCCGGAGGAATATCTGGAGGAAAAAACAGACGGTTGAAAATGCTGCGGAGCCGAGGGGCTTCCGTATGAAAATTAAAACTAATTACCGCCGCTTGCGGCAGAAAGGAATTACTCAATGAAAGCACTAAAAAAAGGACTGGCAGTTTTTCTCACAACAGTGCTTCTGGCAGAGGGAGCTTTTGCGGGCTGCGCGTCGGCGAAGGCGAAACCGTCTCTGTCTCAGAAGAAGATTACTTTGAAGGTGGGAAAGACCAAGAAACTTAAGGTGAAGAATCTGAAAAAGAAAGCAAAGGTTACTTGGAAGAGTTCCAAAAAAAAGGTGGCGACTGTCTCTAAAAAAGGCGTTGTCAAGGCAAGGAAAAAGGGAAAAGCAGTGATTACGGCTAAGTTTTCATATAAGAAAAAGCCGGTGACGCTTAAGTGTCAGGTGACAGTGAAAAAAGCGGCGGACGCCCCGGATGCCTCGGATGGGGGAACGGAAGTGGATCTTCCGGCAGATCCCACGGCGGAGCCCACGCAGACGCCGGTTCCCTACGGGGAGGCGGGAAAGGCTGCGGCCTACGACGCGGACAAGAGCAATTACGCGCTGAATATCGACGCGTCAAATAAGGTTCATGGAATCAGCGACATGCTCTATGGCATTTTTATAGAAGATATCAATTTCGCGGCGGACGGCGGCCTGTACGCGGAGATGGTGCAGAACCGATCCTTCGAGTTCGCGGCTCTCGCTGCCGGGGATGAGAAGCACGCCTGGAGCGACGTGGGCGACGTGAAGGCCGATGTGGTAAAGGACGACGCGGCGGGCGCGCTGAACAAGAACAATCCGAATTACATGGTGATTGAAAATACATCGGGAAAAGAGGCCGGCATTGAGAATACGGGATTTCTGGACGGCATGTCGGTCGTAAAGGACGCGGGATATAAATTTTCTGTCTATGCGCGCGGATTAGACGGCTATACCGGAAAGATCCAGGCGGAGATCGTGTGCGGCGACAGGGTTCTCGCTCAGGGAGAGGTTCCCGCGGTGAGCAGCGAGTGGAAAAAGTATGAACTGGAACTGAAGGCGTCGGAGACGGCGTATAACAATGTAAGGCTGCGGCTGACCATCCCGAATGGAAAGCTGGCGGTGGATATGGTATCCCTGTTCCCGAAGGATACTTATAAGGGACGGGAGAACGGCCTCAGAAAAGATCTCGCGGAAAAGCTCGCGGCGTTGAAGCCGAAGTTCCTGCGTTTTCCGGGAGGATGCGTCGCGGAGGGCGTATCGCTTGACAAGGCCTATGACTGGAAGGATTCCATCGGCGTGGACGCGGACGGGGAGCCCCTTATGTTCAACGGGCATTACGGAGACGTGGCGGCCCGGAAGCTGGGACAGAATATCTGGACGGACGAGCGCGCGACCAATGACAAGAATCCGTGCTATATGACCTACGGGCTGGGATTTTATGAGTATTTCCAGCTGGCGGAGGATCTGGGAGCGGTCGGCGTGCCGGTCATCAACTGCGGCATGTGCTGCATGATTCAGGGAAATGGATCCGGCCCGGCCGTGGATTCCGCGGAATTTAAGCAGTATGTGCAGGACGCGCTGGATCTGGTGGAGTTCTGCCGCGGAGACGCCTCGACCAAGTGGGGCGCGGTGAGAATTTCCATGGGACATGAGAAACCATTTGCGCTGAAATATATCGGAATCGGAAATGAGCAGTGGGGAAGCCGTTTCTTCGAGCGCTACGAGGCGTTCGTGGACGCCTTTGACAAGGCGAAGAAGGAGAAGCCGGAGCTGTACGGCGACATCGAGCTCATGTTTACGGCGGGCGCGGACGACGGCGACAGCGGCGCGGACTACATGGGCGCTTACAAAGAAGCTGAAAAGTGGCTGAAGGCGCACCCGGACAAGACAATCGCGGACTTTGCGGGAACCATCGACCACCACTATTACAACACGCCGGACTGGTTTTTAAAGCACACGGATTATTACGACGAGGCCAATTACAGCCGGGATACCGCCCATATGACGGATTCGCGCTTTGGCGGCGGAATCAACGTGTTCCTGGGCGAGTACGCGGCCCAGTCCAACACGCTGGAGGCGGCGCTTGCGGAGGCGGCCTACATGACAGGGCTGGAGCGAAACGGCGACATTGTGAGAATGGCGGCCTACGCGCCTTTATTCGGAAACCTGACTGCGATGCACTGGGCGCCGGATCTGATCTGGTTCAACAACCACACGTCCACCTGCTCAATCAATTACTATATGCAGAAATTATTTGCCAACAACGCGGGAAGCGAGCTCCTGAAATCTGAGCTGACCGGCGCGACCGCTGAGCGTCAGCCGTTCGCGGGCCGGGTAGGCGTGGGGACATGGAGCACGTCGGCCTCCTTTGACAACGCGAAGGTAGTGGACAACGCCACAGGAAATGTGCTGGCGGAGGAAGATTTTTCCGACGAAAAATTAGAGGGATGGACAAAGGCCGCCGACGGAACATGGAAGCTGCAGTCCGGGAAGCTGGTACAGACCTCGACGCGCACCGATACGAACAAGTACGCCAATACCGGATCGGCGCTGTATTGGGGAGACGCGAATTGGAAAAATTACACCTTTACCGTGGACGCTGTCAAAAATGGGGGCAGCGAGGGCTTTATGATTCCGTTCTCCGTGGGCGATAAGGACAACAACTATTTCTGGAATATCGGCGGATGGAACAACACGGTATCCTGTCTGCAGCAGGTGAAAAACGGCGTCAAATCTGACCAGCTCGCCGGAACCGTCCGCAATATAAATATCAAAACAGGACAGACCTATCATCTGAAGGTGGTTGTTACGGATTGGAATGTAAAGTGCTATCTCAACGATACGCTCTATGTGGACTGCGACGTGCCGGAGACGGCGGAGGCCGAGAGCTACCAGGTGGTGAGCACGGATGAGACCGGCGATATCATTGTGAAGTTAGTCAATGTGACGGGCGCGCCCCGAACATTTGCCATCGATCTGGCAAACGCAGGGAATCTGTCCGGCCAGGCAACCGTTCAGACAGCCGCGGGAAACAGCCTGAAGGACGACAACATTCTTGAAAAAGAAGAAGCAGTCAACATCAAGGAGTCACAGCTTAGCGGGCTGGGCAGTAAATTTAATTATACGGTTCCGAAGTATTCGGCTACCGTGCTGAGGATTTCATAACAGCTTTTGGGGGTACCTATGGAAGCGGAAAAGAAAAAGAAGAGCCGGGAATTTGCGTTTAAGAGCATATTTGTGGCGGCGCTGTTGGGATTTGTCATCTATTCCTTTATCTCTTTTACGAGGGGGAACAGCCAGCGCATTATAGAGCAGAACGACCACTTTATCGAGTCGGCGGCGGATCAGTCGGCGTCCAGGCTGGACGACATCATAAAGGTTTCGAGCAAAAATATACAGATGATCGCGCATCTGTACAGCTCGGTGATGGAAGAACCTAAGGTGAGCAAAGAGATGCTCAAGGACATGTCGGATCGCTCGTCGTTTGACTATGTGGAATTTATAACGCCGGACGGCATGGACCTGACGGCGGACGGGCAGACGGCGGACCTGTCGGATCGGGATTATGTGAGGCGGGGGCTGAGAGGCAAGAGCGGCAAGTGCGTCGTCTACAATTCCCGGATCACGAATGAGACGCTGATGATTTTCTACACGCCATTTTACTATA
>CANPZR010000107.1 GCA_947589175.1 uncultured Lachnospiraceae bacterium
CACGGTGTTCGGACCGGCGATGGAGAGAGAAGATGCCACCATACGGAACTCAAATTTGTTTCCGGTAAAGGCGAAAGGCGATGTACGGTTGCGGTCGGTAGCGTCCTTTTTGATCGGCGGAATCGTGTGTACGCCGATATCCATCTGGTCGCCCTTGTTGCTGTGGGTAGCGGTACCGTTCTGCAGAATCTGCTCCACGATATCCTCAAGCTGCTCGCCGAGGAAAATGGAGATGATGGCGGGCGGCGCCTCGTTTGCGCCCAGACGGTGGTCGTTGCCCGGGTTGGACGCGGACATGCGCAGCAGAGCGGCGTGCTCGTCTACGGCTGCGATGACGGCGGCTAAGAACAGCAAAAATCTCTTATTGTGATAAGGCGCCTTGCCGGGGCTTAACAGGTTCACGCCGGTATTGGTCACAAGCGACCAGTTGTCGTGCTTACCGGAGCCGTTTACGCCGGCAAAGGGCTTTTCATGCAGCAGACACTCCAGATTGTGGCGTCTGGCAACCTTTTTCATCGTTTCCATTACTAACTGGTTGTGGTCCGTGGCGATGTTGGCGGTGCCGTAAATCGGCGCCATCTCGTGCTGAGCCGGAGCAACCTCGTTGTGCTGTGTCTTAGAGAGGATTCCCAGCTTCCAGAGCTCCTCATTTAACTCCTTCATAAAGGACGCCTGACGCTCGCGGATAGCGCCGAAGTAGTGGTCGTCGAGCTCCTGGCCCTTCGGAGGCATGGAGCCGAACAGGGTGCGGCCCGTGAAAATCAAATCGTCGCGCTGCAAATACTGGTCTCTGTCAATGAGGAAATATTCCTGCTCCGGTCCCACGGAACATCTTACATTTGTCACGTCGTCCATGCCGAACAGCTTCAGGATGCGGACAGCCTGCTTGCTGATTGCCTCCATAGAGCGCAGGAGCGGAGTCTTTTTGTCCAGCGCCTCGCCGGTGTAGGAGCAGAACGCGGTCGGGATGCAGAGAATCGTTCCGATGGCGTCCTCCTTGAGAAAGGCGGGCGACGTACAATCCCAGGCCGTATAGCCCCTCGCCTCGAATGTGGCGCGAAGTCCTCCCGATGGGAAGGATGAGGCATCCGGCTCGCCCTTGATCAGCTCTTTTCCGGAGAACTCCAGAACAGCGTGGGCGTCGGAGTCGGCGCTCAAGAAAGAGTCATGTTTTTCCGCGGTGACACCGGTCATTGGCTGGAACCAGTGCGTGTAGTGGGTGGCCCCGTTGCTTAAGGCCCATTCCTTCATGGCGTGCGCTACTACATTGGCAACCTCCGGAGACAGTTCCTCTCCATTTTCAATCGTGCTCTTCAGAGCGGCATAGGTTTTCTTCGGCAGATACGCCTGCATCACGTCGTCGTTGAAAACCCGGGTTCCGAAAACATCTTCAATAACATTTTTCTGCATAGATAAATCCATCCTTCCCATGTTTTTTATGGCAGTTAAAAAAGAAAAAGACGCCCTCATAATGAGAACGCCTTCGTCCTGTCTAACATACTATGTCTATTACCATAGCACTTCTTTTGCAAAATGTAAAGTGTTTTTTGAAAATTTCTTTACATTTCCCGAAAAAGCGTCCTCGTCCATACTTGCAATACATCCCTTATTTTATCAGAAAAACCAGATTTTTCAATGTCTTTGGAAGGAAAAATTTCCTGCCTGCAAAATAGGTCGTCGTTGATGTACCAGGACACGGTTCCTATGGCGGCGCCGCTCCTCACCGGGGCGTGCAGCTTTTCCGGCAGCTCGTAGGTGACCGTGATGGAATCCGACCGGGACAGAAGTGTCTTCGGTGGAGCAAGCGGGAGGCAGGAGACGGTCTTTTCTTTGCCGTCCTCGACCGGGATAACGGCATCTTCCAGCTTTTGGAGGGGGAGGTCGCTCGCCGTGAAATTCTCAAAGCCGTAATCCATAAGGCGGCGGGTGTCGGTCCACTTGTAATTTTTGTTGGGGGGCCAGCCGCAGGCAAGCACGCAGCTCACCAGCGTGACGCCCTTTTTCTTCGCCGCCCCGACAAAGCAGTACCCAGCGTCGCCGGTAAAGCCGGTCTTTACGCCCAGCGCGCCGTCGTAATAGGACAAGAAGGCGTCCCGGTTCACGGCAGTGTAGGAGTGCTTTCCGTCCGTGGTGGAAAAGGAGTGGGAGCGCGTCTGGATCAGCTCGAGAAAATCCTTATTTTTAATGGCGTAGGCGGCGAGGCGGCACATATCGGCAGCCGTGCTGTAATGTCCCTCGGCGTCCAGGCCGTTGGGCGTGACGAAATGGGTGTTTTCCATGTGGAGGGATTTTGCCTTCTGGTTCATTTTTTTCGCGAAATTTTCCACGGAGCCCGCCATGTGCTCGGCGATGGCGACAGCGGTGTCGTTGTGGGACTCCAGCATCAGGGAGTAGAGGAGGTCTTTCATGGAAAACTGGTAGCCCGCCGCCATCCCCAGATGGACTTTGGGCATGGAGGCGGCCCTTTGGCTCGCGGTGACCGTCTCGTCGAGACGCCCGGACTCTAAGACGAGAAGGGACGTCATGATTTTGGTCGTGCTCGCCATAGCGGCCTTGTGCCCGGCGTCCTTTTCCCACAGAATCCTGCCAGAATCCGCGTCCATGACGCAGGCGTACCGGGCGTTCAGGGAGGAGGCGGCCATCCCGGTATTGGTGCCTTCCGATTTGCCAGAGCTCGTCGATTGAGAGGTATTTCCTGATTTGTCAGAATCCTCTGCATGGGTGTTCTCTGACTTGTCAGATGCCCCTGCCTGGGCAGGAATCTGTACTACCTTCTCCGGCAGACGGCAGGGGACCGGTTCGGGCGTGAGGGTGAGGGGAATATCGTAGAGAAAAAGGCCCGCCGCCAGGGTGGCGAGCAGCAGGAAAAAACAGGAAAATCGTGTCAGCTTCATACTTGGGCAACTGCCTTTTGAGAGAATTATTATCTACTATATGAAACTTTGGAAAACTTATGCAGAGAAGAAAAATAATGGTTGCCAATCCGGGTCAAAAGCGTTACAATTATACTCGGATAAAATTTGGATTTTATATAATAAATTTAAGAAAGTGGAGGGCTGCAAATGAGTAATTCAGCAAGCATGTCAGCGAGAGAGAGAATCGAGGCTCTCGTTGACGCAAACAGTTTTGTTGAGATCGGCGGCATGATCACAAAGCGCAACACCGATTTCAACATGCAGGAAAAAGCAGTGCCGGCCGACGGCGTCATCACCGGTTACGGCGTCATGGATTCCAATCTGGTGTATGTGTACAGCCAGGACGTGACAGCGCTGCACGGCTCCGTCGGGGAGATGCACGCAAAGAAGATCGCCCGTCTCTATGAGATGGCGGTGAAGGCGGGTGCTCCCGTGATCGGGCTTTTGGACTGCGCCGGAATCCGGGTGCAGGAGGCTATGGACGCGCTGGCGGGATTCGGCGAGATCTACATGGCGAAGATCAAGGCGTCGGGCGTGGTTCCGCAGATCAGCGCGATTCTCGGCTGCTGCGGAGGAGGCGTCGCCATTTCTTCCAAATTCAGCGACATCACGCTGATGGACGGCGGACAGGGAAGCCTTTTTGTAAATTCTCCCAACGCCTTAGAGGGCAACCGCAAGGAGAAGTGCGACACGGCGGCGGCAGATTTTCAGGCGGCTGCGGGCAACGCGGACATTGTGTGCGACAGCGAGAAGGAAGTATTTGAGAAGATCCGCGAGCTGATCCGGATTCTCCCGGCTAATGCCGGCATGACGGCGGGGGCGGAGACAGCCGACGACCCGAACCGGATGATTCCCGGATTCGAGGGCTGCATCACAGATCCGGTCAAGGCGCTGACTCAGATTGCAGATGACGCGAAGTTTATAGAATTGAAGGCGGATTATGGAAAAGAGATGGTGACGGGTCTGCTCACGATCGACGGCGTCACCGTGGGCGCGGTTGCCAACAGCAAGGAGGCCGTGCTCTCTACGGCGGGCTGCAAGAAGGCGGAGCAGTTTGTCTATTTCTGCGATTCCTTTGGGATTCCGGTCGTGACGCTGACCAACGTGGCGGGATACGCGGCGACGCTTGAGGAGGAAAAGACGATTTCCCAGGCGGCAGCCGATCTTACTTATGCGTTCGCGAGCGCCGACGTGCCGAGAATCAACGTGATTACCGGCAAGGCATACGGAAGCGCCTATGTGGTCATGAACTCAAGACATATCGGCGCGGACCTGGTGCTCGCGCTGGAGAGCTCCAAGGTGGGCGTGATGGACGCGAGAGCCGCCGCTCAGGTGCTCTGCGAGGACGAGATCAGCCAGGCGGCGGACACAAAGACCGCGCTGGATGAGAAGGCGAAGGAGTTCGATAAGCTCCAGCAGGGAGCGGAGGGCGCCGCAAAGAGAGGCTATGTGGATAATATCATCCAGGGGGATTCGGTGCGCAAGCATCTGATTTACGCCCTGCAGATGTTCGGAATGAGGTGATTTCGTGTTTTTGCTGGAAATGACAGAGACGACTACCATTCCGGAGGCGTTGGCCAATACCGGACTGGGCATGGGAACGGTGTTCGCGGTCCTGATTCTGATTTCCTTTATCATTTACCTTTTGAAGTTTGTCCCGATGCTCTTGAACCGGGACCGGAAAAGGGATGAGGTGCAGGCACAGAAGGCTCCGGTGAAAAAGACCGAGGCGGCTCCGGCCGCATCTTCCGCCAAGAAGGAGGCGGACAAAAAGGCTCCCGCAGGGGATTCCCAGCTTGTGGCAGTGATCGCGGCAGCCATCGCCGCCCAGATGACAGAGGAGACGGGCGTTTATGTTCCCGCGGACGGACTGTTGATCCGTTCCATTAAAAAACGTACAATTTCTTAATTTATGAAGGAGGATATAGCAATGAAAAGTTATACAATTACAGTAAACGGCACAGTGTATGATGTGACAGTGGAGGAGAAGATGGCGGGAGCAGCTCCGATGCCAGCACCCGCGGCTCCGATGCCGGGCCCGGCAGCACCGGCGCCCGCTCCCGCAGCGCCCGCACCGGCTCCTGCTCCGGCAGGGAACGCAGGTTCCGTAGAGGTGACGGCTCCGATGCCCGGAAAGATCCTGTCTGTGAAGGCGAACCCGGGCCAGGCTGTGAAGAAGGGCGAGGTAATTCTCCTTCTGGAGGCTATGAAGATGGAGAATGAGGTAGTCGCTCCGCAGGATGGAACGATTGCAAGCGTGAATGTAAGTTCCGGGGATATGGTTGAGTCCGGCGACGTACTGGCTACTATGGACTGATTTTTCAACCAAAATAAGAACCGGAGGTAATAGTAAGATGGAAGTATTACAAAATCTTATTGACCAGACAGCCTTTGCCAATGGTACGATGGACTGGCGCAGCTATGTGATGATCTTAGTCGCGTTTCTGTTTCTGTATCTGGCGATTAAGAAGGGATACGAGCCCCTCTTGCTGGTTCCCATCGCTATGGGCATGCTGTTGGTCAATATATATCCGCAAATTATGGAGGAGGGCGGCCTGCTTGAATACTTCTTCAAGCTGGACGAGTGGAGCGTCCTGCCGTCTCTGATCTTCTTAGGCGTCGGCGCGATGACGGACTTCGGCCCGCTGATCGCGAACCCCAAGAGCTTTCTTCTGGGGGCGGCGGCGCAGTTCGGCATTTTCTCCGCCTACATTCTGGCCATTCTGATGGGCTTCAATGGGGCGGCGGCAGCGGCGATTTCGATTATCGGCGGGGCGGACGGCCCTACCTCGATTTTCCTCGCCGGAAAGCTGGGCCAGACGAACCTGATGGGCCCCATCGCCGTGGCGGCATATTCCTATATGTCCCTCGTGCCGATTATCCAGCCGCCGATCATGAAGCTTCTGACGACGGAGAAGGAGCGCTGCATCAAGATGGAGCAGCTGCGGCCCGTATCCAAGCTGGAGCGTATTCTGTTCCCCATCGTCGTTACGACGATCGTGTGTCTGATCCTGCCGAGTACGGCGCCTCTGATCGGTATGCTCATGTTGGGCAACCTGTTCAAGGAGTCCGGCGTGGTGAAGCAGCTGGCTGAGACCGCGTCCAACGCGCTGATGTACATTGTCGTTATTTTGCTCGGAACATCGGTGGGCGCCAAGACGAGCGGCGCCAACTTCCTGACGCCGGACACGCTGAAAATCGTTGTTCTGGGTCTGGTTGCCTTTGCCGTGGGCACGGCGGCGGGCGTTCTCTTTGGAAAGCTGATGTGCATTGCCACAAAGGGAAAGGTAAATCCGCTCATCGGTTCCGCCGGCGTATCGGCCGTTCCTATGGCGGCCCGCGTATCCCAGAAGGTGGGCGCGGAGGCAGATCCGACCAACTTCCTTTTGATGCACGCAATGGGACCGAATGTGGCCGGGGTTATCGGTACCGCCGTGGCGGCCGGTGTATTCATGGCGATTTTTGGAGTTCATTAAAAATGGGGGATACCCTTTGTACCCCGACATCATAAATTAAAATACGATCAGGAGGTTTAAGATATGGCTGAAATTGCTAAAAAACCGATCGGGATCACCGAGACCGTCCTCCGCGACGCTCATCAGTCCCTGATCGCCACCCGCATGACAACAGAGCAGATGTTGCCGATTATTGATAAAATGGACAAAGTGGGATATCACGCCGTGGAGTGCTGGGGCGGCGCCACCTTTGACGCCTCGCTGCGCTTTTTGAAGGAGGATCCGTGGGATCGGCTCCGCAAGCTCCGCGACGGCTTTAAGAACACCAAGCTGCAGATGCTTTTTCGCGGCCAGAACATTCTCGGATACAACCACTACGCGGACGACGTGGTAGAGTATTTCGTGCAGAAATCGATTGCCAACGGAATCGACATCATCCGCATTTTTGACTGCCTAAACGATATCCGCAACCTGGAGACCGCGGTCAAGGCGGCCAATAAGGAAAAGGGACACGCGCAGATTGCCCTGTCCTACACGCTGGGCGACGCGTACACGCTGGATTACTGGAAGGATATTGCCAAGAAAATAGAGGATATGGGAGCCAATTCCCTGTGCATCAAGGACATGGCGGGACTGCTGACGCCGTATCAGGCGACGGAGCTTGTCACCGCGCTGAAGGAGTCGGTGAGCATCCCGATCGACCTCCACACCCACTACACGTCGGGCGTGGCCGCTATGACCTATCTGAAGGCGGTTGAGGCCGGATGCGATATCATTGACACGGCGATGAGCCCGTTCGCGCTGGGAACCAGCCAGCCCGCGACGGAGGTCATGGTGGAGACATTTCGGGGAACGCCGTATGACACGGGACTCGACCAGAACCTTCTGGCGGAAATCGCGGAGTACTTTCGCCCGATTCGTGAGGACGCGCTCGCGAGCGGCCTGATGAATACCAAGGTACTGGGCGTCAACATCAAGACACTTCTGTACCAGGTGCCGGGCGGCATGCTCTCGAACCTTGTTTCCCAGCTCAAGGAGATGGGACAGGAGGAGAAGTACGAGGAGGTGCTGGAGGAAGTGCCGCGCGTGAGAAAGGACTTCGGCGAGCCGCCGCTTGTCACCCCGTCCTCCCAGATCGTGGGAACCCAGGCGGTGTTAAACGTGGTTTCCGGCGAGCGCTACAAGATGGTGACCAAGGAGTCCAAAAAGCTCCTCTCCGGAGAGTTCGGACAGACGGTCAAGCCGTTCAATCCCGAGGTACAGAAAAAGTGCATCGGCGACGTGGAGCCGATTACCTGCAGACCGGCCGATCTGATCGAGCCGCAGCTTAAAAAGCTGGAGGCGGAGATGTCCCAGTGGAAGGAGCAGGAGGAGGATGTTCTGTCCTACGCCCTGTTCCCGCAGGTGGCAGTGGACTTCTTCAAATACCGCGAGGCACAGCGCACCAAGGTAGACGCCACGCTGGCGGACAAGGACGACCAGGTATATCCGGTATAATCAATAAAAACGCAAGGGGCCTGTGCCGTGCTTTCACGATGCAGGCCCTTTAGTG
>CANPZR010000108.1 GCA_947589175.1 uncultured Lachnospiraceae bacterium
CACAGATACACCTCCCGGACCGTTCCAACCTTCCAGCCCGTTTTCCCGTCCTGCCTGTCGCTGACCATAAAATCGGCGTCCGTAAAGACAAGATAAATTCCGTGGTTCATGGGCTGGGCATAAATATTCCGGTCGTCCCCGTCGATATAAAGGCTGGAAATTTTATTTTTAGCCTTTAAGGAAAAGGATTTTCCATAATTTTTTAAAAATTTATCCACATAATAAAACGATGACATCTGCACGTCGCAGCTCATCAGGACAGCGCGCAGCACTTGCCCCGTCACGGCGTTCAGCCACAGAGTAATTTCCCAATAATTCGTGTTATAAGAAATCTCCCAATAGCTGTTCAGCTCATTTTTTTCATCTTCCGGTTTTGCGACAAGGGCGGCGGATATTTTTTTAAAGGAATCAAATTCCTCCTCCACGCCGGCGTATCTGCCGTAAAATTCCCGGAGCCAGACCGTTCCCTTTTCAATGGCGTCTTTCATGGAGAGCTGGTTTCCGAAGGGCTCGTGGGCCTCCTCGCCGCTCTGGCTCTCCATGCTCTTTAATGCAGAAACCAGCTCCTTCGGCGTCAGCTCGGTTTTTCGGCTCCCCGCCGCCTCCCTGCCTTCCCCGGAAATGATGGGAATACTCTCGCTCCGGTTCAAAATCCTCTGCTCCCTCCGCGCTAACATCTCCTGCATGACAAATAATCCGCCGAGGGCGGCCAGGCAGACCAAGACGACCACCGCCAAGGTCGCCGCATTTTTTCTTCTATCACTCCTCATTCTCATCTACCTCCCCGGACGCCGGGAGACGAATCGACACCGTCGTCCCCTTTTGACTTTCGCTGTAAATCTCCATCATGCCCCCATGAAGCTCCACAATCCTCTTGACCAGCGCAAGTCCCAGCCCAGCCCCATGCTGGCTGCGGGAACGCGCCTTGTCCACCATATAAAACGCCTCCGTAATGCGGGACAGCTCCTCCGCTGGGATTCCCTTCCCGTCATCCCGGACCTCGATCCGGCAGAAATCCGCTTTGTTTTCTTCGGACTCGTCCAGCCTTCCCTCTATCTCAATGACATGACATTCCGCCTTGGCCGCGTTGTCAATGAGATTCAAAAATAATGTTTTCATCAGGTCGCAGTCCACCCTGACATAAATATCCTCCGTCTGATATTGAATACGGATATTCTGCCCCGCCAGTCTATCCTCCATTTCCTCCACCGCGTCCTGAAAAAGCTCCCGGACGGATACGGTGGAAAAGATAAATTTCTGGCGGTTCAGATGCGTCAGATCCATCAGTTTAAAGGACAGCGCCTCTAGGCGCATCCCCTCATTCCAGATGCGCCACGCCGCCTTTTTGACCTGCTCTCTGGGAAGATCCTTCTGATAAATCCGGTCGGCATATCCGATCACGGAGGTGAGAGGCGTCTTGATTTCATGTGCAAAATTCGCCACAAAATCCTCCTTCCGCCTGGCCTCCTCCGTCAGATCGGAAACCGCCTTTTCCACGGCGTCCGCCATGCGGTTAAAGCTGCCCGCCAGCTCGCCCAGCTCGTCCCGCCCGCTCACCGAGAGCCGCTCGTGATAATTGCCCGCCGCCATCTTGTCCGCCGCCACCGTCATTTTCTTCAACGGTCTCGTCAAAAATACCGACAGAATAAGCGTCAGCACGATGGCAATTCCCATCGCCGCACAAAAATACCATGCATAATAGCGCTGCAATAATCTCTGTCCCGCCACAGCGTCCGTTATGTCGGTCTTTGTCGCAAATTTCACGATCACCGAATCCTGCTCGATCTGACTTCCCAGCAGGATAAAGCTCTCCTCGTCCCGGCAGACCACCTGTGACCAGTAAGAATCCCCCGTGAGCTGCTCAAACGCGATTTCTTCTCCTATGCTGTCGTATAGCACCTGCCCCTCCGTCGTCATAAAGCAGGCCGGTGACTCGATATCCTCGGCGATTCCGGCGAGCACGTCCCGCACACCGGCGCTTTTTTCATCTGATTCTTCTTTTTCAGTATTTTTTTCTTTTTCGGCATTATTTTCATTTTTTTCGCCAGAAAAATTTTCATTAAAAAAATCTTCATTGGCAATCAGCCCGGACTGCACGGTAAAACAATCGTATTTGTACTGGTGCAGCGCAAACTGCCGCTCCCTCTCCACGCAATTTTCAAAGGAATAGGAGAGCAGAAAATATCCCGAAACGAGGAACACCACGGCAAACACAGCGATTACGCTGATAAAAATTTTCGCGGGCAGACGCATACTCTCACACTCCTGTCATTTTTTAATTTCCAGCTCCAGAACGGGGCGATGGAGAAAATGTGATTTTTCAACCTGATGACCTAATCCTCCAGCCGGTAACCGATCCGGAAAACAGTTTTTATCTGATTTTCCAGCCCCAGCTTTTTCCGCAGATTGCGTATGTGGGAATCCAGCGTCCGCGTTTCCCCTGTGTAGGGCTCGCCCCAGATTTTTTCATACAGCTTTTCCCTGGACAGCGCGATGTGCTTGTTCCTCACAAGCTCCGCCAAAAGGTCAAATTCCTTGTTGGTCAGCTCCACCTCCTCGTCCCCCTTGAGCACCCGCCGGGCGTCCAGATGAATGGTTATGTCCATAAACTCCAGCATGCGCTCGCTTTTCCCAAAACGCCTTAAAACCGCCTCCACTCTGGCTAACAGCTCCCCAACCTGAAAGGGCTTGGTCAGGTAGTCGTCCGCTCCCTGTTTCAGCCCTCGGATCCGGTCCTTCACTTCTCCCTTTGCTGTCAGAAAAATCACCGGCGTCCCGGAGGGCTTGATGTACTCCAGCAGCTCGTACCCGTCAATTTTCGGGAGCATAATGTCCAGCAACACCAGATCAAAGGGCTCCCTCTCAAAGCAGTCCGCTCCCTCCTCCCCGTCCAGGGCGCAGACGCACCGGTATCCCTCGTCGCTCAAGCTGGCGCTTATGAGGCCCGCAATCGCCTCGTCGTCCTCCACAATTAAAATATTGTTCATGATACCCTCCTACGCACATTTTTTACAGCATAACATAAAGATGTAAAAAAGTTGTGAAAAATCAATCCGTAAATTGACATTACGAAGTAAATATAATATAATTATTTTATAAAAGCACTACAAGATAGGGAGTAATCAGATTATGTATTTTGACTGGGACGAGAACAAAAACAAAATAAATATACAAAAACATGGAATCTCGTTTGAGGAAGCACAAACAGTGTTTTATGATGAACAGGCATTGCTAGAATATGACGAACATCATTCAGCAGATGAAGATCGATTTCGTATTCTCGGATGCAGCAACAAAGGCAACATTCTCTTGGTTGTTCATTGTGTCCGCAATGAATCCGTAATCAGAATCATATCATCAAGAAAAGCTACCGCAAGTGAAAAAGCGGGCTATGAAAGGAGTGTCATGCAATGAAAGACAAGGATGAGTTTTTAGAAAAAGAGTTTGATTTCAGCAAAGCAGTAAAAAATCCATATGCAAAAGAGTTAAAAAAGCAAGTGACTATAAAAATATCGCCTGCCGTCATCGGCTACTTCAAAGACCAAGCTAATAAAATTGGTATGCCTTACCAAACCCTCATCAATTTATATCTGTCAGATTGCGTAAAAAATAAGCGAGAATTGCAAATGACTTGGAAATGAGTATATTTGAATGAGTTAAAAATGAGTAATTTGCGGCATCCCTCACTATGCTTCGTTCGTCTTATTATGCCTTATGGTATGCCGCAAATGATATTGTTTTGATTGTCCTCTGGGTTTTAGCATCAATCGAAAATCCTGTTTATATTTCTGTTGTCGTAAATTTTGCGATATTCCTTTTTAATGATATGTACGGATTTGTAAGCTGGAAAAAAAGGGAATCAAAACAGGCATAGCCCTACTTTATTCCCATCCAAGAGGAAATTACCATTCTCTGTACTTCGCTTGTTCCCTCATAAATTTCTGTTATTTTGGCATCACGCATCATGCGCTCAAAGGGATAATTCCTTGAATATCCGTCATAACCAACAAGCTGAACACAGCGGCGCGTCACATTTGTCGCTGCCTCGGCGGCATACAGTTTGCCCATAGCTGCAAGGTGTGAAAATGGCTCATGGTCCTGCTTTGCCTGCGCGGCGCGATATACCAACAGACGAGCCGCATCCACTCTCGCCTGCATATCGGCAAGCTCAAACTGCGTAAACTGATACTCCGAAATTCTATGTTCGCCCTGCATATGCTCCGTGACATATTTTTTACAATGGTCAATCGCCCCCTGCGCAATGCCAAGCGCCTGTGCCGCCACGCCAATACGACCGCCATCTAATGTAATAAGCGCCATTTTAAAGCCTTTTCCGAGTTCTCCCAACTGATTTTCCTTTGGTATTTTACAATCCTGGAAAACCAATTCATAGGTGGCAGAACCGCGGATACCCATTTTCTTTTCCTTTGTGCCAAAAGTAAAGCCGGGCGTGCCTTTTTCTACGATAAAGCCGGATATTCCCCTGCTGCGCTTTTCTCTATCCGTCATAGCCGTGACAAAATAAGTATCTGCATAAAAACCATTTGTAATAAATATTTTTGAACCATTCAGGAGCCAGTAATCGCCTTTATCAACAGCGATTGTCTGCTGATTCCCCAGATCGCTTCCGGCAGACGGCTCTATTACCGCAAAAGCGCCTAATTTTTCACCCTTTAAAAGCGGTACAAGATATTTCTGCTTTTGTTCCTCTGTGCCAAACTCTGCAATCGGAAAACACCCCAGAGAATGGTGGTCAGACAGCATAACGGATGTCGTGGAACAATGCTTTGCCAGTTCCTCAATTACCGCAATATAAGCAAGGTAAGAATGTCCTGCGCCACCGTATTCTTTCGGATAACTAACTTTCAAAACAATCCTCGAAATGGGCAGTTTCCAAAAGGCGGCGGATAAGCTGGGCTACACGCAGTCCACAGTCACATTTCAAATCAAACAGCTTGAAGACGAATTATCTTTAAAATTATTTGAGAAAATAGGCAGGCGCATGGAACTGACACAGGCAGGAAAGGATATCATGCCACATGTAGATATCATCTTGCAGAGCGTTGAGCAAATAAACAATTATGGAAAAGGACTGCATGAGATAACGGGTTCGCTAAAACTTGCTATCCCCGACTCTATTTTAATTTATACCATGCAGCCGTTCCTACAAGCATTTTCACATGAAGCGCCTAACATACAGCTTGTAATCAATTCCATGCAGGCCGGCGAAATCATTCCTGCTGTTATGGACGGAACAGCAGATATCGGCATCAACTGCGAAAAAGAATATTATCCGGACAGTATCATTACGAAAAAGCTTGGCACATACCGGGTGCTTTTAATCGCCTCCCCCTTTGCCGACAACAGCCTTCTCGACTTTATTACGCCCCATCAGCGCAAGCAGATCAGCTTAATCTGTAATGAGCCTGACGGATATTATCAGTTGGAAATGGACAAGTATCTTTCCGAAAAGGATATTGTTCTCGATCCCTATATGAAAGTACAGAGTATTGAGGCAGTAAAGAGATGCATAATGAATAATCTCGGAATTGCCGTTGTTCCAAGCTACTCTGTGGAGGAAGAACTTAAAAATGCCTCTTTGCAGCATGTCAAAACAGAACTCGACGAAAAAGTTTACAATGCGATTTATTTATATCATAAAAACAAGTGGATCAGTCCGCAGATGGAGCTGGCGCTAAAGCTGCTTACCTTGTGACCTGTCATAAAAACGGATAAAATCAATTTTATCCGCCGTGTTTCGCCTGATAAGTGCTTTTCAGCCGATCGACGGCCATTTCCGGGCTAAGGGAATGATATGGAAGAAATGCCACATTCATTGCCTTTGCCGGAGCCTGCCGGTATATTTCCCTGCTGCTTTCCCCAGTATAAAAATGCCAGAAACGGTAAAGATATCCCATCCAAAACAGAGCTTCCGAATCAAAAATTTCTCCCTGTTTTAATTCCTGACTCACCTCGTCCTTCATGCGGGATAGGATATATTCTTTTCCCGCCCACTGCACATGATGAAAAGCCTTGTCCATGTCCTCCGAAATACCGGATTTCATAAAGCCACGCACAAACGGCTCGCTGGCGTATCCATATTTATGTGACAGCTCAAAAAGCTGCCCCTGCGTGTCGCACAGAGATAATTGCAGTGAATCAAGCATCCGCGTCCCCTCCCAATATTTCATCAAAGAATCGACCTTCCCGCCGGTACTTTATCTCAATTTCCTTTGCCAGTGCGACGCCTTCTTTTCTGCGGGCGACGCTCAGATCCATCAGCGCGGATAATTCCAGCATGGATAGCTTCTTCTCTTTCAGAATATGGATTTGCCGACAGGCTTTCTCCGTGACCGCCACATACTGCTTTCCAAGCTCTAGCGCGGAAAGGCAATGAAGCAGCGCCTTATCAGTAAGCGTTCCGTTAAAAAAGGACGCAAGCTCTGCATACATACGATCGTTGGCAATATATCCGATAATGATGTCGTATCCTGTGGCAAAAGACGCATATTTTTCATATAGCGCCGTACCTCTTGCCGCCTCCATCTCCTTGCGATAGTAAGCAATCAGCATTGCCCAGTCCATCCCAAGCTCCACAGAAAGAACCTTCAGCCCGGTTAAGTCCAGTTCAACCGTGTAAAAGACCGGACTTGGTTCTGCGCTGATCAGCGTCAGGGGCTGGATTGTGCTGGTTCCCATATAAAATCCTCTGCCGAAATCACACTCCGTCCGACTGATCGGCGCTATGCTGCCGGTAAGCCCATTTTTAGAACCGTGATACAGAATGAGGCGGTCGTCATTGTTCGGATATTCCACAGAATGAATGACCATCTCGGCGAGCGGTATATGATATTCTGTGCAAAAAGAAACGAGTTGTTTCTGCGCCATTTTGGTCGGGATGTTCTTTCCGTTTTCCCAGCGATTGATAGACAAGGCTGTTGTGCCGAGCGCGTCGGCAAACTGCTCTTGATTCATCCCTGCCCTTTGGCGAATCCCGCGAATCAATTCCCTCAAAGCACCATCTCCCTATCAAATGATGTTTGTATCATCATACTACTTGATAGTCTCTTTGTCAATATTCGAGGAGAACCTGCTCCTCCAAACAATAGTAAATTCTGCCATTTATGCCATGCAGATGTTACAAAATGAAATGACGGGAGAAACAGAACGCGTGGGATCTACTTCTGACGATGATGTGATGGCTCTTGGCAGAGAATTACGAAATGAGGATGTTTCAATTTCCTTTGCCAGTGCGGCTCCGTCTTTTCTGCGGGCGGCGTACCCCGCAAGCCCGGTTCCGAGCAATGGCAGGTATAGAGTCATGTTTTTTTCCCCAGCCCCATATGCGGAGCAGCGGATTTTTTTTCTGCATATCAGTTCCTTATTTTGTCACATTGTTTACATTATAATATTTTATTAACTTCCAACCTTGTTCTGTAGCACCTGAAAAATCATAAAGCATAGCTTTTTTAGCATTTGAATCTAAATTATTTGAATTTATATTATCCTTTAATCCATTTACACTTTTAATAAAATTAAAGAACTTTAAATCAAATCTTGATGCCATTTTTAATCACCTCCTGAATAAATGTTTTATTATCAATCATGTCCATACATATTATATCCATAACCACCGCTCCCTTTATCAACTCTCCTTATTATAAAATAGATTCAATTTGCTATTCATTAGTTCATGTCTTTTTCGCGAATATTTTCTTATTTTTAAGAATATCTATTATATCACAACGTAGAAACCCGTCCTCACAGAACATGCGTCTGTCTAGACTATACTCTTGTCAAATTTATTGTCAAGTGGTTGTAGCAAAATTTTTTTTAATCGTCCAATTCCCGCTTTTTGTATGTATCTTTCCTTTATTGCAGGCTGACTGGCCACAGGTTCAGGCC
>CANPZR010000109.1 GCA_947589175.1 uncultured Lachnospiraceae bacterium
CCACAGCTCCCAGCGCCCCGCCCAGCGCTACAAACAAAAAGTTCATTCAATCACCTCTGTTCAAGTCTGTAAATACATATAAAATCAGTGTACCATACTATTTAATTCACAACAATCATTTTTTCACTCCCTGCATTCTGATGATGAGCCTCTTTACTTTTCCTTTTAAAAAAGTTGCTTACATTTCACCTTGCTGTAGTAATTCTATTATGCTTTCATTTTTCGTGTTTCTCAAAATCAATACTGCTGATATAATACAAACCATAATAATGATTAGGAACAAAATCATATTATTTGCGATTGGAAACGAAAATGGCATTCCATACATATTAAAATTTTCAAATATGAAATAGCTTGCCGGTACTCCCAGTATGATTGCGACAACAATAGACAAAATCGCATAACATAAACTCTCAGAAACAACCATCTTCTTTATCTGATTTCTAGTCATGCCTATGCTTTCTAAAACAGCAAACTCCCTGGAACGATTTTGTATGCTGGCAGACATCATATTCAAATAATTTAAAATTGCGAGCAGCATAACAATTATCCCTATGCTTCCGCCTAACACAGTAATCTGATTCTCTGAATTTTTCATTTCTGAATATCTGTTCAATTTCGAATCCGCCGATAAAGCCGGATTATCCTCTATCAAATTCATTATCGCATCTTCGGTATTTTTAGAAAATGCTTCTTCGTAATCAATTTTAATCATTTCAATCAATGGCTGTTGCACCAATTTTTCAAAATAATCATCGCTGATAATCAGGTCTGGACTATAGCCGGCAGAATAATAAGCGGGATAATCTGTCAAAGCTCCTATCTCAATCGTTTCTTTCTTACTTGAATTGTCAGCATTTGAAATAAAAAAGCTGACTTTTTTACCGGGTATGCCATTATCTCCTTCCGTAAACATTTTAGAAGCAAGGGCTATTTCTCCATTATCAAATGCTTTCTGATCAAGAGGAATCTCTAACATTTGATTTAAGCGTTCAAATTCTAAATCATCAATTCCTACAATTCTACAGCTAAACATATTATTGTTATAATCCGCTTGTTGTTTATACATATTTATGTCTTTATCATAATCGCCGGGAGTATATCTGGATTGATATAATTCCTTATAATATTCCCCATACACATCTTCCTGACAGGGCACGGTTGCCGTTACGGATTCCAGAATTTTAACATTTTTTACACCATCTGTATTTTTTATATTTTCAATCAAATCATCCGTGACAACCTGCTTTTTGTTATCAGAAAGTAACGTTTGATTTAAAATTCGCAAATCATAATCATAGGAGTAATTTAATATATTTGTTGCTTTATTTGCCCGGATTACAACATTCATAATCAGAAATAATGACAAGGCCAAACTCAAAGAACACATAACAACCCCAAATTGTTTTTTGTCACGGAATAAATTTATCCTTACCATTGATCGTATATCGCCTCCATTTCTAATTTTTCTTTTCATTTTTGAAGAAAAATGCCCGCTGTATTTTAAGGCTTCAATCGAAGAACAATTCATCGCTGTTTTTGCAGGTTTCTGACTGCTGATTACTGTCGTCGTAAAAGAAAACACAGTCGCTATGATAAACACCCACACGGATACAGCTTCTACATCCGTTGGCATAATGGACGGATTAAGGGCATGTAATAACCGTGGTATCACAATCTTTCCTGCTATGGCAGAACAAATCAATCCCAGAGGGATTCCAATTACCGTGTTCCACAATACCTGCTTATTTATTATTCTTCTGATTTGAATAGACGTAGTTCCGATTGTTTTAAGCTGTCCATAATAACGTATATCTTTATTGACAGAAATATACAGCGTATTATAAATAAACAGATAGCCACTCATAAAAACAAGCAATAGTAACACAAAAAGTCCGATTATTGTTCGGCAGAAATTTGAAATCGTATCATAATCCGCTATAATAATTTGATTTCCTAATATGTTAATCTGGTTCTGCATTTCAATTATATCACTCTCTGAATAAAGTGGGTTTGTTAGTGAAATTTTTAGTTCTCCCAACGTCAAGTCTGTTGGCAGAACTCCCGTTGTCTGATAAAATTTTTCTGAAACATATCCTTTATCTGTTCCCGAATAATCCAAAAACCAGCCACTCAGTATAAACGTTTCTGCCAGATCCAGGTTACCGCTCTTTTCTGCTAAAGTTTGATACATCAAAGGCAGTTCCATTCCCACGTTAGGATTATGAATCCCCATAGAAGCCAAAGCGCTCTCCGATAGCATAATTTCATTTTCTTTTTGCGGATACTCGCCTTCATAATAATCCAGGGCAGGAATTGTCTGTTTTTCCCAGCAAGTATGATCTAACCAAAATAACCTTATCTTATCTAACTCTATATCTTTATATTTAGATAAAATTGCGCATTTCACGCTAAGTCCCGCATACTTCACATTTTTCATTTCTCTGATTTTGGATACCTGCTCATTCTCAGGTTCCGTTAATTCTATATCATAATCCATACCCTGTATTCTTTGTTGACGGAGCGCTATCGTATTCCAATAACTCAATCCAATAGATATTACTGTACATATTAAAAAAGTGGTCAGAAAGATAGCCATAATCGTCAGGATATTTCTTTTTTTATGCGCGAAGTACGTCGTTTTCGCAAGATCGTTTATTGCTTTTTTGTTATTGACCCTGAGCATCTTACTCACCGCCTTTCACAATTTTTCCATCTTCCAGACGGATAATCCGGTCCGCCATTTGAGAAATTTCATCATTGTGTGTTATCATTACAACTGTTTGCGCCAGTTTCTGGCTGGATATTTTCATTAAACCCAAAACGCTTTGACTTGTCCGGCTGTCAAGATTTCCGGTCGGTTCATCCGCAAGAATAATGGCCGGTTTAGTTGCTAACGCTCTTGCCAACGCTACTCTTTGCTGCTGTCCGCCGGATAATTGATCAGGCATGAAATACTTCTTGCTCTCTAACTTTAATAATTGAAGTATTTCTTCGATATAACCTTCGTCCGGCTTAACGCCGTCCAGTTTAATCGGAAGCACAATGTTTTCATACACATTCATAAGTGGAAGAAGATTATAGTTCTGAAAAACAAATCCAATTTTTCTTCTTCTGTAAATCGTTAATTCGTCACGGGACAATTTGGAAATATCTTTCCCATCAATCAACACTTCGCCGGAAGTGGGATAATCCAAACCTCCAAGCATATGTAATAATGTGGATTTTCCACTCCCTGACGTCCCCACAATCGCAAGAAATTCACCCTCCTTAATATCCAGGTCTATACCGTCCAATGCCTTTACTGTGTTTTCTCCCATCTGATAATATTTTTTGAGATTTCTAACTGATAAAATATCCATTTTTATCCTCCCTCTTTCTTAATTTGTCTTGATAATAACAAAGACTTCTTTCTCAAATCTTTCTAAAAAGTGACACTTCTGACATAATGAAAGATTGAGAAAAAAGCCTTGATTCGTTTGATTAGAAATCTTCGCGTGAAAAGAAAACCTCGACCGTTGTTCCTCTATTCAGTGTGGATTTTACTCTTATATATCCCTGTTGTTTTCTTACTACTTCTCTGGCTAAGTATAATCCGATTCCAAATCCCTGTTTGCCTGTTACATTTGATCCCCTGTAAAATCTCTGAAATATTTTTCCCTGTTCTTCTTCCGGAATACCAATGCCATGATCGACAATCCGAACGCAGACAAAGGATTCATATAAAATAGATTGAACTGCTACAGACACACCGTTAGGAGAGTATTTTATCGCGTTTTCAAGAATATTTGTAAAAACCTCCTCTGTCCATTTTGCATCAGCATATACTTTGCAGGCAGGGTACTCTGAAGTCAGCCAAATCCCCTTTTTCATTGCATCCATCTCTACAGACTGGCAGCTCCTTTTGATTATTGTATCTAAGTCAGTTATTTCAGGCGACACGGCGATAATCTCTTGCTCAGCATAAGAAGATTTAAGTAATTCTTTCATGAAAAAATTTAATTTCCCTGCGTTATTTTCTATTTTATCCGCTAATCGGGTCAATTCTGCATCGTTTATCCGTTCTTTGAGCAGACCTGTATATAAAATAATATTCGCAAGAGGCGTTCTGATCTGATGATTGATATTCGTAATCAAAGATTTGATACTATCCCTTTCTCCCTCAGCAATTTCCTTTTGCATATGAGATATTTCCATAATCCGATTGAGACGTTCAGAAATTGCAGAATCCAGCGATTCATCATAAGAAAGTTCCGGCTGTTTTCCGCCCAATATCTCATCTGTTTTATCAAGAAAATTCTGATATTGAGTCAGCAATTTGTTTCTATACCAACGGATTATCACATATAAAAGTACAATATTTAATGCGATAATAAAAATTAAAATAACATATCTATTCATCTATAAATTCTCCCACATATAACCCTTTCCATATACGGTCTTAATATATTGGGGATTGGAAGAATCATCTTCCAATTTATTTCTTAGCCGTCTGATAGCAACGGACAGGGCATTATCTTCCACATACTCTGTTCCTTCCGGCCATACCCATTCCAGCAAGCGCTCTCTAGTTATAATGATATTGGGATTGGATATTAACAGGTATAGGATTCGCTGCTCTGTTTTGCTTAATTCAATCGGTACACTGTTTTTGTAAAATTGCATTTTTTCAAAACAAAACCAAAAAACAGAATCCTTATATTCCAGCTCACTACTTGCAGGGTTTCTTCTGAACAAGGCTCTGATTCTGGCACGGAGAACCATTAAACTAAAAGGTTTTGTAATATAATCATCCGCTCCGCTTTCAAGCCCTTTTACAATATCCAATTCCATATCCTTTACAGTAAGAAGAACAATCGGAATTAATACTTTTTGCTTAATTTCACGACAAAATTCTAAACCATTGCCATCAGGAAGATTGATGTCAAAAATCATTAAATCAAATTTTTGTTTCGAAATAATTGCTCTTGCCTCCGCAATCGTAGAGCATATTACAAAATTTAATTCTTCAGTTCGCAAAGATAATTCTATTCCTTCAGCTAAATCAACATCATCTTCTAATATCAAAACTGTTTTTTTCATTTCAATCTCCATTCCGGAGCGAATAGTATTCGCTCTGGCGTTTTACGCGACGGGGCGATAAAGAAAAACTGTAAATACAGTTTGCGAACGCTTCAAAGAACTGAAAGTTCTTCTCACACACTAATATATCCGGACTCCACCCGGACGAGCTTCTGCAGCCCCTTCAGCGTTGTTTCCACCTGGCAGCCGATTTTCCCGGCGCTGAAAAAAATGGTGTCAAAATCCTCCGCGGATTTATCAATCACCGTCTTGAACTGCTTTTTCATCCCGATCGGCGAGCAGCCTCCGTGAATATAGCCGGTGAGCGGCAGAAGCTCCTTGGATTTCAGCATCTCAATGCTCTTTTCATGCACGGCCTTCGCCGCTTTTTTCAGATCCAGCTCACGCTCCACCGGCACCATAAATACATAGTGCTCGCCGCTTTTCGCCGTCGTCACCAGCGTCTTGAACACCCGGTCCGGATCCTGCCCCAGGACCTTCGCCACCTCCACGCCGCTGATTGCCTCGGTGCCCCCGTAAAAATGCGGCGTATAGGATATCTTTTTCTGCTCCAGCAGCCGCATTACATTTGTCTTTTCCGTCATTGTGATTTCCTCCTTGCTACCTATATTCTCATAAACATTCGCCATTTAAGACCGCCTCTGTCAGTTCTTCTCCCATATACCGCAGCTTTAACGAAAAAAAGGGCGCGTCCTGCTCCAGCAGCCGGAAAAAAATCTTGTCCCCCTCCCAGATGGGAAGCTCATAAACGCGGGCCTTGTCCACCCACTCCAGATTTCCCTCATCACAGCTGCCGACCTCGCCCTCAAAGCGGTCCGCGGTATATAAAAACATGTACTCGGTCTGCCATCTGTCGGAAATAAATGTTATGATTCCCCGAAGGCGGTAATTCAAAAGCATAAGACCCGTCTCCTCGGAAACCTCGCGGAGCAGACATTCCTCCGGGGATTCGTCCTCCTCAAAATGCCCGCCGATTCCTACCCATTTGTCCTTGTTGATATCCTTTTCCTTTTTTACCCTGTGCATCATAAGGTATTGATTTTCTTTTTCAATGTAACACAGGGTTGTCATGTTGCTTTTCATTCTTCGTTCACCTTACGCATTTTCCAATTCCTCCAAGAACTCTTTTTCACTTTCAAAAGAGAATATAGATATCTTATTTTTGCCAAGATATTTTATAAAATCCTCTTTGGGCATATTTGCTATGCTTGCACATCTTCTAAGATTTACAACCGTCTCAAGATCATACAGGCAGATTTCTTCCGATTTTCTGGCTTCTTCCACCACCTTATCATCAAAGCCGGATTCCGAAAACAGGGCGTAATAAAACTTCGCCTTTTCCTTTTGCGGAGCCAGCTTCGCCGCCGTATCAAGATACTCGGAATAGCCAAACGGGGTGTGCTTGAATTTGCACTCGCCCACCAAGTACTCCTTCGCGTCTTTACTAATGCCGAGCAGGTCTATTTCCGTTTCCGCTATTCTCAATCCGGTTTCAGCATTTTTGTCACGCACGGTTGTTTTTCCCAGCCAGCGCCCCATCCGGGCATAGCGAAATGGCAGGGCATTTTTCTTTTGCATTTCTCGCACAAATTCCCTGCACACATCCTCAAAGGTCAGCGCGGCAAATTCGTGTAAGGCAGGTGCAATAATATATTCATAAACGCCTTCCGCATCCCCGTCCTCGAGCTGTGAAAAATTCGCGAACCCAAACGCATACCAGAAGCGAAAAAAATTATCGGTCAAACGATATATTCCGCGGTTTGTATTTGTCTTTTCCTTCGTCCCGGCGTCAACGGAAAATTCACGCTCAACAACGCCAAGTTCAATCAGGTTTTTCAGGTAAACACTCGTTTTTGAAGTATCCTCCACAAGCGATTTCTGGCTGATGTCGTTCAGCTTCGTGGTGCCGAGCGCCACCGCTTCAATAATAGAGTTGTAAACCGTTGTTTCCCGGAGCTCCTGATGAAGCAAAAATTCTACCTCGCTATACAGTACTGAACCCTTGGTCAGAATATTTTGCTTAATGTTCTCCGCAACGGAAAGTCCCGGCCTGAACTGGTTGAGATAATGCGGAATACCGCCGAGCACGGCATAGGCCAGCACTTTGTCCCGCTCCGAATAATCCGGAAAAAAACGCGCGGCATCGTAAAATCCCATTTCCTTCATTTTGTATATGCCCGTCGCCCTGCCGTATAATGGATTTTTCTCCGCCAGCAGCTCACGCTCTATAAAACTCATCGCGCTGCCGCACAGAATAATCATCACATTTCGGTCCTTGAACTCCGCATCCCAGAGGTTCTGCAAAATAGAAGGGATGCTTTTATTTCCCCGGCACATATAGGGAAACTCGTCAATCACCAGCAGCTTCTTCTTGTCCCCATAGGGCAGATCAAGAATCGCCCGAAACGCCTTTTCCCAATCGGAAAATTCGGAGATATACTGCCTGGCGGGGATGTCCTCCCGCAGCATTTGTTTTGAAAACTTCGCGAGCTGCACCTTGTCCGTGCTCTGCGTGCAGGAAAAAAAGACGTGGGGCTTCTGCCTGCAAAATTCCCTGAGCGTTTCCGTCTTCCCCACGCGCCTTCTTCCGTACAGGACAATCAGCTGGGCCTTCTCATCATCATACCTGTCCTGCAAAAATTTTAATTCCGCTTCCCGTCCTATAAACATAATCCACCTCTCGCAAATGCCTAATTACAATTCGCAAA
>CANPZR010000110.1 GCA_947589175.1 uncultured Lachnospiraceae bacterium
CTCGCATAAATGAACAGTATTATACTCTTAATAGTCCCCTCTGATTCCGAGTAAAGATTCAGCGGATAATCTTCACCATCCCGTCCTAAATGACAAGTAAAAAAACTGATTTCCTTATCAAGAATACCAACTCAACACCTTTATTATACAGTTCTTCATATAAGGCTATGCCCTCGGTAGCGTTCCTGCTCATTCGTAATACAGAATCAAATATAATCGTATCTCCAGGCTGTACTGCCTTCAATATCTTTTCAAGTTCCTTCCTGCCCTCTCTCTTTGTTCCAGTAAAGGCTTCCTTTGATATGTGGACTTCCGGGTACTTGGCTTTGATGTTTCGCTCCTGCCTGTCAATGCTTTGCTGTGGCGTGCTGATTCTGCAATATCCATATTCTTTCATATTCATTCGCTCCCTTTTACGGTGATTCAATATTGTTCTGTATTATTTTTATTGTTCGTCTGTTTTGATACTCCTATTTTAACTCTTATTATTGTTGTTGTTAATAACTTTTGATACTATTTCATTATACATTACTTTTAATACAGTAAGTAAATCGGGATTGAAAAATAGACATCTTTATGTTATACTCTGTGACATGGGAAACCAGAGAGCCATAGGCGGCTACCCTCCAGTTATCGGAGGGACTGAACCCTCCAGACGAAAGAAAGGGGGGTGAATAGATGAATTATGTTACATATTCGGATTTATTCCAATATTTCATGAGCATCATTGCCCTTGTCGGATTGTGTTATACAATCTTTAGGGGCAAAAAATAGAGCCGCCAACTACTGCGAAGTTGACGGCCATTGTTAAATAGCTGTAAAACTTAAGGGGTAGCCGCTTCTCTGGCTTTCCCTTTTCTATAATATAACACACTCCCATGATAAATACAAGAAAAATTTCCGTTAAAGAAGAAACATATGGTCTGCTGCCTTCCTACGATACGGCCACGGCTGCCCCATTTGCAGGAATAAATTTCTGTGGTGTACGCCCAATCAATTCAACGCTGTTGGAAGTCTTGCTATGTCGGATAACTTGTAAATCAACATAATCCCCTATTGAAAATTCTTCCGGCATTGACACGAGAATATTGGCCGTTTTGCTGTCATCGCTCGGCCATAATTGGATTATCAGGTTATTGCCTTGAATATCCAAAATCCGGTGTGCTGATATAAAATTAACGTGCCGTGAAATGGTTGTTTTCTGGGATTCTTCATATTGCTGCATCATAATAACATTACCTCGCTTTCTGATAGATAACTGGAAACCCTGTGATTTCCACGCCATAAAATTTTTTAGTTCGTCCGACATCCGCCTCCGCTGCAAATCCAGATCTCCGCACATCCGCCGGAGCCGTCCCTTGACCGTGACCGTGGATAGTCGGTATTTTTCGGCAATCGCAGGAACGAAGGCGTTTTCAAGGATAAATCCCTGCTGCCTAATCTGCTCCGCCGTTTCTTCCTTCAGTATCGTTTCAAGGTGGCGGTCAAAATCAGTCTGGTTCATCTTCAGGAACCTCCCTCCATTTGGTTTCAGTTGCGTCCTGCTCCGGTTCTTCATGTTCTTGCAAAACAGGTAATTCAAAGATTGCTTTCTTTTCTGCAGGTGGTGTCGCTTCTTCAAAACTCAAAGTGTCTCGATAATTTGCCCAGTTTTTCAGTAAGAAAATTCCTGAAGGCGGGGAAATCTTTCCGCACAACACGCATTGCTCAAGAAACGCCGTGATAAATGACTTCGCGGATAAAATTATCGCCTGCCGCTCTTTGGTGCAATCCTCGCCATTTGACCATCGAAAAAATGTTTGGCGGGAAATGGATAACGCCAAGCAAGCGCTTTCTATGCCAGGGTGGAGACTTGACCGCTCGCAAAATAGGAAGAAATCGGCTTCACTGCGTCAAATTGCTGTTGTGGAAATCCTCGAACTGCCATATCGTATTACCTCTTTTCTGCCTTAAATCGGCTATTTTTGATTCCTTTTTAATGATGTAACCTTATCCGCTGTACTTAGTCCTTCACTCTCTCCGACGATTATAATAATTGTGTATCTTCTTATGACACGAACCGCACAAAGTACAAAGGTCAGTCATTACATTCTCATGCCCCAATCTAGCATATGTAACATGATGCACTTGCACGCTCCTAATCCTGTTCAATGGTCTGCCACACATCACACAACCGCCGTCTATGGATATACGCTGCTGTTTTTTCACTTCCCATTCTTCACTGCGCATATAGTCCTTGTATTGCTTCGTCTGCATTTTTATCATCTCTGTTTCATTTTGATTGGTGTTGTAATGGTGTTGTAGTGGTGTTACGTGGCAAATTTTTTGACATTTTATGAAAATGATTGAACACTTAAAAAACAAAGAAAACCCCCGAAAACACTAGGCATTCGGGGATTTTTTAAACTTTTAGAAATTGTAGTAAAATTATCTCTTCGAGAACTGCGGAGCGCGACGAGCCTTTTTGAGACCGTATTTCTTACGCTCTTTCATGCGGGAATCGCGGGTCAGGAATCCGGCTTTCTTCAGAATCGGACGGAAATCTGCGTCTGCCTCGTTCAATGCACGCGCGATGCCGTGACGGACAGCTCCGGCCTGACCGGTGAATCCGCCGCCCTTTACCGTTACCTTTACATCGTACTTATCGGCGGTATTGGTTGCCTCCAACGGCTGACGAACGATAATCTTCAATGTTTCAAGACCAAAATAGTCGTCTATATCTTTTTTATTAATAGTAATCTTTCCCGTGCCGGGCGTGATGTACACGCGGGCTACGCTGGATTTTCTTCTACCTGTTCCATAAAATGTTGAACTAGCCACTGTTATTTCTCCTTTCTAAAACCTCTTAAATTTCTAATGCTTCTGGTTTCTGTGCAGCATGGTTATGCTCGGGTCCAACGTACACATGCAGCTTCTCAATCATCTGGCGTCCCAGAGGTCCTTTGGGCAGCATGCCCTTTACTGCGTGAGTAATAACAAATTCCGGCTTCTTCTGAATCATCTCTTTCAATGTCGCCTCTTTCATGCCGCCGACATAATCCGAGTGGTGATAGTACTTTTTCTGATCCAGTTTCTTTCCAGTAACTTTGATCTTCTCCGCATTGACAACGATCACATAATCGCCGGTGTCAATGTGAGGTGTATAGATAGGCTTTTTCTTGCCTCGTAATACGTTTGCAACCTCAGATGCGAGACGTCCCAGTGTCTTTCCCTCGGCGTCTACTACATACCATTTTCTTTCCACTGTGGATGGACTTGCCATAAAACTTTTCATCCTTGGGATCCTCCTTAATTCTGGTTGTCAGTGTAACCTGACTCTATTTGCTTGATTCATATATGTTAAAATACCTTACCGGGGCTTTGGATCGGTATTTTCACGCCATACTCCAAAATTATATATGATTTACCGTATATTGTCAACACTTTTTCTCTGAAAAATCAGCAAAAGTCAATTCTGAAAAATTCTCGGGAGAAAAATTCTCGGAAAGGCTCGGTTCTCCCTGTTAAATTCCATTTTGAAAATCAATCCCCAGCAACATCAGTCCCTGAGGCGGCGCCGTCGGCCCAGCCGCCTGTCGGCTCCCTGTCTCCAGAGCCCGCTCCACTGACTCCAGGCTCTGCCTTCCCATTCCGATTTCAATCAGCGTCCCCGCGATGATGCGCACCATATTATACAGAAATCCATTTCCGCTCACGCGGATGCGCACAAGACGGCCGCCATTCCCCCACTCAATGGGCTCCTCGGAAACATCCGCCGCGATGATGCGCCGCACTTTGTTCTCCACCGGGCTTCCCGCTGAGCAGAAAGCGGAAAAATCATGGATCCCTTCCAGTTTCCGCGCTGCATCCCGCATTTTCTCTACATTCAGCTCATGGTAGACATGATAGGCATAGTTTCTCAGAACCGGAACTGCCATCTTCGTGGCGCAGATCGTATATTCATATGTCTTTATGCTGTTGCAGTGACGGGGATGAAAGTCTGCCTCCACTTCTTCGGAGCGCTGCACCCGTATGTCTTCCGGCAGATGATGATTCAGCGCGATGGCAATCTTCTCCGGCGGAATCCGGGCGTCGGTATCAAAGACGGCCACGTTTCCCAAGGCATGGACGCCGGAATCCGTCCGGCTGGCTCCTATCACTTCTACATCCTCCCGCAGCAGCTCGCGCAGCGCCCGGGTCAGCTCTCCTTCTATAGTAATTGCGTTTTCCTGTATCTGCCATCCGTGATATCGGACGCCGTCGTAGGCGACAATCAGCCGTATCCGTCTCATACTTTTTCTCAATTCCCTTTCTATCAAAAGTCTCGCTTTGCTATTTCGCTATAAAAAATGGAATCACCCGCGGCACAGCGATAACTGCAGCCAGGTACACGAGGACGATCAGATACGCGCCGTAGTCCGCATGTCGATAGCGCAGCGGCTTCATCTTGGTCCGACCTGTTCCGCCATGGTAGCACCGGGCCTCCATCGCCATGCCCAGATCGTAGGCCCGTCTTGTGGCTGATACGAGAAGAGGAACCAAAATAGCCACCATAGCTCTCAGGCGCCGGAACAGATTTCCCTCTTCAAAGTCCGCGCCCCTCGCGCTCTGGGCTTTTATAATGCGGTTGGCCTCATCCAGCAGAATCGGGATAAAGCGCAGCGCTAACGACATCATCATGGCAAAATCGTGTACGGGGACATGAATTTTCTCCAATGGCTTTAACAGCGTCTCGATGCCGTCGGTCAGCTGTCCCGGCGTAGTCGTGTATGTCAGCAGCGACGACCCCAGAATCAGGTAGATCAGGCGCATGGACATGAACAGCCCCCCGCGAATGCCCTGTGCGGTGACTGTTATGAATTTCCAATGAAAAATGACGTCTCCCTCTGTTCCGAATATATGAAATACGGCGGTGAACAGAAGAAGAAACAAAATGGGCTTCAGTCCTTTTATTATATAGGAAAAAGGCACTCGGGACAAAATCACGGCCGCAATCAGAAAAATTGTCACCACAATATAGCCGGTAAAGCTGCTGAATATAAACAGCGAGACCAGATAGACCAGCACCGCCACCAGCTTTACCCGGGGATCCAGCCTGTGTATGGGCGACTGGACGGGATAGTATTGTCCTATTGTAATATCTCGAAGCATACATCCTCCATTTTAATCCTCATTTCCGAACAAACAAGTAAGCTATCGAACTTATTTTTCGCGCTACTCACTATGCAAAATTTGAATACCCGTATTTTTCAGCTACAGACATAATGCTGTCCGCCGCCTGCTCCAGAGTAATGGCGTTATAAGGCAGCGGTATGTTTCTCTTTGCCAGTTCTTCCATCACATATGTTACCTGAGGCGCCCGCAGTCCCATCTTTTCTAATTCCTTATAGTGGGAAAATACTTCTTCCGGAGTCCCATCAAATGCGATTGTTCCCTGATTCATAACAATGAGCCGGTTCACATACTGCGCCACATCCTCCATGCTGTGGGACACAAGGATTACCGTAATCCCCCGTTCCCTGTGAAGCCGCTCCAAAAGATCCAGGATTTCATCCCGTCCTCTGGGATCCAGCCCTGCTGTGGGCTCATCGAGAATCATCACCTCCGGCTCCATGGCCAGTACGCCGGCAATCGCCACCCGACGTTTCTGTCCCCCGGAGAGCGCAAGAGGCGATGTATCCAGCAGTTCCTCCCCGATTCCCAGCTGCTTTAAGGCCTCAAAGGATTTCAGATCGACCTGCAGAGGATCCATGCCGATGTTGCGCGGACCGAATTTCACATCCTCCAGCACTGTATTTTCAAATAACTGGTGCTCTGGATACTGAAATACCAGCCCCACCTTTGCCCGCAATTTTTTCAGGGAATATCCCTTTTCAAAAATATCCTCCCCATTGAAATACACGCTGCCCTCCGCGGGTTTTAAAAGACCATTCAAATGCTGAATCAAGGTAGATTTACCGGAGCCGCTGTGGCCGATCAGCCCGATAAACTCACCCTCCTCGATCTGAATAGTGATATCCTGGAGCGCTCTTTTTTCATAGGCGCCGCCGCTATTGTATACATGGGATAAATGATTTATCAATATGGTCATTACTCCACCTCCCGATTGCGCAAAAGAGCGGATACCGCATCCGCCAGTTCTTCCGGGAACAGAACGTCCGGCGGAACCGGAAGCCCCCTCCTTATGAGCTCGCGAGCCAGCAAGGTCACCTGAGGCACATCCAGGCCATACTGCTGCATCCGCTCTGCCTGGGAGAGGATTTCCCTGGGCGCGCCTTCCATCACAAGTTTCCCCTGATTCATTACAAGCACCCTGTCTGCCTTTGTCACTTCCTCCATATGATGGGTAATCCAGAGCACGGTGATTCCCTCGTTTACATTCAATTCCCGCACTGCTTTCAGCACCTCGCGCCGTCCCAGAGGATCCAGCATGGCTGTAGCCTCATCAAGCACAATGCACCTGGGCTTCATAGCCAGTATACCCGCAATGGCCACCCGCTGTTTCTGTCCTCCGGACAGGTTGTTGGGGGATTCCTTTCTCGCGTGCAGCATGCCGACCTTCGACAGCGAGTCCTTTACGCGCTCCCATATTTTTTCTGTGGGAATCCCGATATTCTCCGGCCCAAATCCCACATCATCCTCTACTACATTGTGGACAATCTGATTGTCCGGGTTCTGAAACACCATTCCTACCCGCCTGCGGATCTCCCACACCATCTCTTCCTCACTGGTATCGATATTGTCCACATAGACGGTTCCTTCTTCCGGAGTCAAAAGGGCATTGATATGTTTGGCCAGCGTGGACTTGCCGGATCCGTTATGACCGAGTATCGCCACGAACTCACCGGGATTCACCCGGAAAGAAACGTCGTCAATGGCTGTCTCTACGGCCGTGACGTTATCCTCTTCGTCTCTCCGTATATAGTCAAATCTGACATGCTCTGCCCGAATCAATCCATCCGCCTCCCCTCATCTTCAAAAAAGAGCTGTCACCGATATTCACCGGCAGACAGCTCCCTGCGCATCTCATTCCTTACACCAGCTCAATGAGGACTTCCATTGCGGCATCTCCCTTACGGGGTCCGATCTTTACGATTCTTGTATAGCCGCCGTTGCGATTTGCATACTTCGGTGCAATCTCATCAAAGAGAAGATTGGTAATGTCGATTTCCTTTGTGCCCTTTTTCCTTCCGGCTGTAGCTTCAGGAACCTCCTTTACCGTATAGAGCATCTTCTTCATCTGACGTCTTGCATGCAGTCTGGACGGATTATCCTTCTTGATCTGCTTATCAACGGTATCGTATACGGTCACTTTCTTGCCGTCTACTACCTCTTTTACTCTCTTGCCGTCTTTATCCTTCTGAGGCACCTTGGCCTGAACGGTAACGGTCTCATAATTATCTCTCTCCCGGACTGCCAGGGCAATCATGCTCTCGGCAATCTTGCGTATTTCTTTGGCTTTCGCCTCTGTTGTAACAATCTTTCCATGATACAGCAGATTGGTTACCTGATTTCTCAGCAAAGCTTTTCTCTGGCTGGAAGTTCTTCCAAGTTTTCTATAGCCTGCCATGATATTTCCTCCTTGTCAACTATAACAATTATTCAGATTCTCCCGTACTGAGGGATAAACCAAGTTCTTTCAGCTTTGCCAGCACTTCCTCCAAGGACTTGCGGCCCAGGTTTCGAACTTTCATCATATCCTCAGCAGTTTTATTTGTCAATTCTTCTACTGTGTTGATACCGGCTCTTTTCAGGCAGTTATAGGAACGAACAGACAACTCCAGCTCATCGATATTCAT
>CANPZR010000111.1 GCA_947589175.1 uncultured Lachnospiraceae bacterium
TTAGGGAGGAAATGAATTATGGCTGATATTCGACCATTCCGGTGTCTGCGTCCGAGAGCGGATGTGGCGGCGAAGGTGGCGGCGCTGCCTTACGACGTATATAACCGACAGGAGGCGAAGGAGGAGGTTCAGAGAGAGCCGATGTCCTTCTTGAAAATCGACCGGGCAGAGACGAGTTTTGACGATTCGGTGGATACCTACGCGCCGGAGGTCTATCAGAAGGCAAAGGAATTACTTCAGAAAGATATTGAGGACGGAATTTACGAGAGGGATCCGGACACGGCTTACTATGTGTACGAGTTAGTGATGGACGGGCGCGCCCAGACCGG
Source organism: uncultured Lachnospiraceae bacterium (assembly GCA_947589175.1). Taxonomy (GTDB): domain Bacteria; phylum Bacillota; class Clostridia; order Lachnospirales; family Lachnospiraceae; genus Eubacterium_F. The sequence goes on from CANPZR010000111.1 coordinate 330, forward strand.
GATTGTGGCCTGCGCCTCGGTGGAGGACTATGTGAACCAGGTGATCAAGAAGCACGAGAACACAAGAGAGGACAAGGAGATCGACCGCATTACCCATGTGGATACCTGCGGCGCCCAGACCGGTCCGATTTTCCTCGCCTATCCCGCGCATCCGGTGATTGACGGCATTGTGGGAAAAATTCGGGGGGAAAAGCCCTTATATGACTTTACCGCCGTGGACGGCATCGCCCACCGGGTGTGGAAAATTGATGAATCTACAGATGTAGAAAACATACAGAAGGCCTTTGCGGGCATCGGGCATATCTATATAGCGGACGGGCACCACAGAGCGGCGTCGGCCGTGAAGGTGGGGCTGAAGAGAAAGGCGGAGAATCCGGACCACACGGGAGCGGAGGAGTACAACTTCTTCCTGTCGGTGCTCTTTCCCCATGACCAGCTGAAAATTTACGACTACAACCGCACGGTGAAGGATTTAAACGGCCTCACCTCGGAAGAATTTCTGGGCAGGGTGCGGGAAAGCTTTGACGTGAAAGAGAGCAAAGAGCCGGTGAGACCGGCGAAAAAGGGCGAATTTGGCATGTACCTCGACGGACAGTGGTACGCGCTTCAGGCCGGATCGGAGCTGTACGAGGGAAAGGACAGCGTGGGCAGCCTGGACGTGTCGGTGCTGCAGGATAACCTGCTGGGACCGGTGCTCGGCATAGAGGATCCTCGGACGGATTCGCGCATTGACTTTATCGGGGGAATACGCGGGCTGAAAGAGCTGGAGAGACGGGCAGACGGCGACATGAAGGTGTCCTTTTCCATGTATCCCACCTCTATTGAGGAGCTGTTCGAGGTGGCGGACGCCGATCTTCTGATGCCGCCCAAGTCCACCTGGTTCGAGCCGAAGCTGCGCAGCGGACTATTTATACATGAGATATAAAAGATATCAGTGTCAAACGATTGCGCGTTTTTGTCCGCGTGAAAAAGCATGGAAGAAAAAATTGTGGTATCATTACAAATAGAAGATGAAAGGAAGCGGGAAAATGGCGTTAAAACTGGAAGATTTTATGCAGTGGCCGGAGATTGAGGCCTTGGAGTACGGAGAGTGCACCGATCCGTCGGCGGTTCTGGGGCCGCGCATGGCGGACAAGTCTCATGTGTTAGTTACGGCTTTTGAGAAGGAAGCGGATTCCGTGAAAGTTCGTGTGACGGACACAAAGAAAGAATACAAGATGCAGAAGATGGACGATAACGGCTATTACGCCGTGCTGATTCCGGCCAAGAAGATCCCGTCCTATCGTCTGATTGTAAAAAAGGGAAAGAAAGAGAAGGAGGTTGTGGACGCCTACGGCATAGAGCCGCAGATTGACGGCTTGGACATGAGCCAGTTTAACAACGGCGTTCACGACACCATCTATGAAAAGCTCGGAGCCCATATCATGAACATTGACGGCGTGGAGGGAACTTACTTTGCCGTGTGGGCGCCCTGCGCCAGAGCGGTCAGCGTGGTGGGCGATTTCAACGGCTGGGACGGACAGGCGCACCTCATGAGGAAGCTGGAGGACGCAGGAATCTATGAGCTGTTTATCCCCGGCGTGAAAAAGGGTGATTTATACAAATACGAGATTCTCGGGAGCACGGGACAGAAGGTCATGAAGGCGGATCCTTTTGCCAATTACGCGGAGATGCGCCCGGACACGGCGAGCATCGTCTGGGATCTGACGGATTACAAGTGGCAGGATAAGGACTGGATGACGGCCAGAAAGAAATGGAATCCGAAGAAGGAGCCCATGCTCATTTACGAGGTGCATCTCGGGAGCTTTAAGAAGCCCGAGGGCGGCGAGGAAGAACCAAAAGAATTATTTTATAATTATAGAGAAATCGCCCCGATGCTCTGCGATTACTGCAAAAAGATGGGTTACACGCATGTGGAGCTGATGCCGGTGATGGAGCATCCCTTCGACGGCTCCTGGGGGTATCAGGTGACCGGGTACTACGCGCCCACCTCACGGTACGGCACGCCCACGGACTTTATGTATTTTATGGATTACATGCACCGGAACGGAATCGGCGTGATTCTGGACTGGGTGCCGGCCCATTTCCCGAAAGACGAGCACGGGCTGGCGCGCTTTGACGGCACGTGCCTGTTTGAGCACCTCGATCCGAGACAGGGCGAGCACCCGCACTGGGGCACGCTGATCTACAATTACGGCCGGCCGCAGGTGTCGAATTTCCTCATTGCCAACGCGCTGTTCTGGCTGGAGAAGTTCCACGCCGACGGGCTGCGCATGGACGCCGTGGCCTCGATGCTGTATCTGGATTACGGCAAGAACGACGGGGAGTGGATCGCCAATATGTACGGCGGCAAGGAAAATCTGGAGGCCATTGAATTTTTACAGAAATTAAATAACAAGATACATGCCCGGAAGGACGGCAGCATCTCCATCGCGGAAGAGTCCACCGCGTGGCCGAAGGTGACGGGGAGCGTGTCGGATGACGGGCTCGGCTTTGACTTGAAGTGGAACATGGGCTGGATGAACGATTATCTGGAGTACATACGGACGGATCCGCTGTTTCGCAAGGGGCGGCATGGTATGCTGACATTTAGCATGGTGTACCAGTATTCCGAGGAATTTGTGCTCGTGTTCAGCCACGACGAGGTAGTACATATGAAGGGTTCCATGTACACCAAGATGCCGGGAGAGAGAGCGGCCAAATTCGCCGGACTGCGGCTGTCCTACGGCTATATGGCGGCGCATCCGGGCAAGAAGCTCCTCTTTATGGGACAGGAGTTCGGACAGGAGAGAGAGTGGAGCGAGGAGAGGGAACTCGACTGGAACCTCCTAAAGAGCGTGGACGGGGAGACATCGGACCACGAAAAGCTCCGCCAGTATGTGAGCCTGTTAAATTCCTTTTATCTGGCTCATCCGGCGATGTATGCGGATGACTCCAAGCTCTCCGGTTTTGAGTGGATCAGCACGCTGGATGCGGACAATAGCGTGATTGCCTTTGTCCGCAAGTGCAAGGAGGAGACGCTTCTCGTATTGTGCAACTTTACGCCGGTGGCTCACGAAAAATTCCGCGTGGGCGTTCCTTTTGCCGGAAAATATAAAGAAATTTTCAACAGCGACGCCGAGGAGTGCGGCGGAAGCGGCTTTGTCAATCCGAGGGCGAAGCAGTCCAAGCGGGTGAAGTGGGACGGACGGCCCAATTCCATCGAGGTGAAACTGGCTCCGCTGTCCGTGCAGATCTTTAACTGCACGAAGGTATCGCAGTCACAGGCGTCCGGCGCGCGGAAGAATGAGAGGAAGAAATGATTGATTATGTGCGTGAACTGATTCCCAAGGGGCTGGATCTGGTCCTCTCCATCGTATTTGCCCTTTTGGTGCTGGTAGTGGGACTCCGGATTATCAATAAGCTCTTGAAGGGACTTCGAAATTTGCTGACGAAAAAGGAGCTTGAACCGGGGCTGATTTCCTTTTTGATCTCAGCGGGGCGGATTCTGCTCTATGTGGTGCTGATTTTTGCCGTGGCGCAGATTCTGGGCCTTGCCACCAGCTCTATCGTGGCGGTGGTGGGTTCGGCGGGACTGGCCATCGGCCTGGCGCTCCAGGGGAGCCTGGCGAATTTTGCCGGAGGGGTCCTTTTGCTCCTGATGAAACCCTTTGTAGTGGGCGATTATATTATTGTGGGCGATGTGGAGGGAACGGTCAAAAAGATTGACGTGGTCTACACGACGCTTGGAACCAATGACAACCGGGCCGTGATTCTGCCGAACGGCAAGCTGGCGGACTCCAATATCATCAACGCCACCAGGGAGGACAGGCGCCGCGTGGACATCTATGTGGATATCGAGTACAACGAGGATGTAAAGCGGGTGCGGCGAATTTTGAAGGAAATTGTGGACAGGCAGGATACAAGGCTGGAGGAGATGGATACGGATATCGTCGTGTACGAGCTGGGAGAGAGCTCCATCAAGATGGGGGTTCGATTCTGGGTGAGGCCGGACGACTACTGGTCCACGCGGTTTCAGGTGCTGGAGCAGATCAAGGAGGACTTTGACAGGAACCATATTGTGATTCCGTTCCGGCAGATGGATGTGCATGTGAGGGAATCATAAAAAAAGGAGGATGTGACATGGATTCATTAAAGCTGGTGGATCTGGTCGATGTGAGCGTCCTGCAGCAGATTCAGGATGGATTTAGCAAATTTACAGGAATGGCGTCTATCACTACCGACGAGCACGGCGTGCCGATCACGAAGGGAAGCGGATTTTGCCATTTTTGTATGGATATGACCCGCGAGTCGGCTGTGGGGTATAAAAGGTGTAAAAAGTGCGACCGGCGGGGAGCGCTGGAGACCCTTCAGACAGGGCGTGTCTCCACCTACCGTTGCCATGCGGGGCTAGTGGATTTCGCGGCTCCCATTATGGTGGAGGGACATTATGTGGGGGGATTTATCGGCGGCCAGGTGAGGACCGGAGAGGTGGATGAGAGGCATTTGCGGCAAGTGGCCGAGGATTTGGGCATCGAGCCGGATGAATATATCCGGGCGGCAAGAGAGACGCGGGTGCTGAGCATGGAGCAGATTGAGAGCACGGCGGAGTTTCTGGCAGAGATCGCGAAGGTGCTGTCGGAGATGGCCTACCAGAATTATCAGGATCTGCAGCACAGTAAGATTATGGAGTCATCGGCCAAGCTGCAGACGGCCTATATCATGGAGCGGATGAATACCATGCTAAAGACGATGGAGAACTGGGGGAGCATCCTGGACCGGTCGGACAGCATGGACGATATGGACAAAATGAAAAAAACGCTGCGGCTGCTCAAGAGCAACAGCCAGGAGGTCATTTCCCATATTCACGAGGCGATTGAGTACATCAATATGTCCTCCGGCAATGTCAATCTGGCGGAGGAGCCCTATCATGTGGAGGATCTGGCCGGGCAGCTGCGGGAATATATACAGAAGAATGTAAAAAATGAGCGGCTGGCGCTGCGGGTCATCGTGTACGATTCCGTGCCGCCGGAGCTGATGGGCGACGTGGGGCGGATCAACAAGCTCTTGTCCCGACTGATTCAGAATGTGGCCCTGTATGTGCCGGAGGGAGATATTACGCTGGATTTTTCCTGTAAGAAGGTTTCCTACGCCGTCTGGCTGGTCATTCAGCTCCGGTCGAAAAAACAGGTGATATCGTCGGAGGTATTGGACCGCATCCGGCAGCTCTTGATGGTGGATGAAAAGGAGCTGGAGGAGTCGGGACAGGGAAACGTGATCAGCATAGCCGTGCTGGGACTGGTAATCCGCCAGATGTCCGGCACCATCGAGGCCGAGAGCACGCCGGAGAAGGGGACGCGCTTTACCATATGCCTGCCGCAGCTGGAGGTAGAAGGCCAGGAGCCCGCCAAGCCGTTTCCGCATAAAGGGACAAAGCCCAAGCGGGCGGAGACGGAGGACGTATATATTGAAAATCAGTTCGGGAGCGCGCTGGAAAAGGAAGAATTTATGGTGTACTACCAGCCCAAGGTCAATCTGCGGGATTACCACCTGGTGGGGGCGGAGGCGCTGTGCCGCTGGAAGCATCAGGGAGAGCTGATCGCGCCGTTTAAGTTCATTCCGGTCTTAGAGCAGAGCGAGGCCATCTGCGAGCTGGATTTTTACATGCTGGATCATGTGTGCCGTGACATACGGAAATGGCTGGACGAGGGAAAGAAGGCCGTGCGGGTGTCGGTCAATCTCTCCCGGCGTCATATGGGGGATCCGGATCTGTCGGATCACATTCTGAGGATTATAGACCGGTATGAGGTGCCCCACAATTATATTGAAATTGAGCTGACGGAGACGACAACGGATGTAGGATTTTCAGAGCTGAGGAAGATTGTCTCCACGATGCAGGCCCAGGGAATCCGGACGTCGGTGGATGATTTTGGAGTGGGATACTCCTCGCTGAATCTGATCCGGGAGCTGCCCTGGGACGTGCTGAAGATCGACAAGAGCTTTTTGCCAGGCGACGCCGATGAAAATGACCAGAAATATATTATGTTCAAGCACATCATCGCCATGGCCCAGAACATCGGGCTGGAGTGCATCGTGGAGGGCGTGGAGACGATCCAGCAGGTTCGGATTCTCAAAGAGAATAATTGCTATCTGGCGCAGGGATTTTATTTTGATAAGCCGCTGATGAAGGAAGAATTTGAGGAAAGGCTTATGAGTTAAATATGTGCGTGATACACGCAAATGTACTCTATCGAGTACAATGTGCGTGGTACATGTACATAACAAAAAGGGCTGACGTTTCAGGCGTCAGCCCTTTTAAGCTTCTCTTTTGAAATTGCGGAAATGACTGCTGAAAATTTATTTCAGGGAGCAGAGAAGCGCCTCATCATCGTTGCCGATTTTCAAGGTCAGCTTCTTGACAGCCTTGGCGTCTTTTTTGCTTACAGCGAATGCCATGATGCCGTTGGTCTTCTTCTTCGGGTCAAGGCTCTTGTTGATCAAGTCCTTGCTGTAGGCGAGAAGCTGTGTTGGCTGGTATTCGGTTCCGCTTTCAGAGCACACAGTGGCAGTAATCATCTGCCCCTTGATGCCCACTACAGGGAACAGAGTAGCGGCCTCCTTGCCCTTGTTTACAACAGAGACATTCACTATGACAAAGCTGTCGCCCTTTTTGCTCGGACTGAATACGCGCAGTCCGTCTGCAATTTTATTCTTTACCGTTGCTTTTTTCACGGTAATATTCCAGTCACCGATCGTTCCCTTGTCTCCCAGGGACAGCTCTGTCTCTTTCGGTCCGGTGGTCTCCGCGGAGTCGGCAGTTCCTGTGGAATCTGTGTCTGATTCGGCCGGGTCGGCGGGAGCCTCCGTGGCCAGTGACTGGCTCGCCTGGTCGGCGGCCTGTTTTACCGCGTCGGCGAGTTCATCGTTCGACGCGCATCCGCACAGCAGAAGCGATGTGCAAAGTGTCAGTAAAAGCGCTTTCTTTTTCATAATCTCCTCCGTTCTCTCGGACGTTTTGTCCGATTTTTCCTACATTATTGTGTTTAACTGCATGTAATAAGATATAACAAAAAAATGAAAAAATCAAGTCCCAATTATAAATTTCATACAGATGCTTAACCTTATCAATATATTCATTCCCTTAATTTTCGCACAATTTTAAGGGAATGTCAGAATAATTGTGCGAATTGCCAGCCAGTTTGTGTTTGACTAAGTGCGTCATAATATAAGTCTTTATTTTCTGCCCCATCCGTTCTGAAAAAAATAACCCTTTTCAATATTTGTATTCTCGTGCTATACTGATGGCAAAAGAACCCAAATGACGTCGACCTTTACGGGCGGGGAATACACAATAAGGAGCGAAAAGCATTGGATGAATTTGATTTTAGCACTGCCGGCCGGATGCATCTGGCGCAGTCCATGACGGACGGCTCGGCGGATGAGAGGTACTTTTTGTGGGTGCCGGACTG
>CANPZR010000112.1 GCA_947589175.1 uncultured Lachnospiraceae bacterium
GAGGAAATCTCACCGAGCTCCACATGATACCTCGTGTACGGCGGCTGCAAGAGCACGATGCCGTACTTGCTGTCGAGTTTTTCCTTTACCGAGTCGAGCGCCTTTTTTGCCTCGCCCGTCTCTACGCCGATGCCCGCGAGCACGCAGAAGCCCTGCGGCTCGATATAGATCTGTCCCTCCTCGCACTCTTTGGAGCCGACCTTGTTGCTCTTAGCGTCATAGGCGCGCAGGAACCACTCGCCGTCCCAGCCGTCTGTGAGGACCGCCCTTTCCACCAGCTCCACCTCGCGCAGGGCGCGGTCCGCCTCCGCCTGGTCGCCCGTGTAAGCGCACAGCTCGGCGTACTCCTTTCCGTATTTTACAAACATGCCGCCGATAAACACGGATTCCGCGACCGGTCCCTCGCTCGGTCCGAACGTCTGGAAGGACTCGCCCGGATGCTCGGAAAAGCAGTTCAGATTCAGGCAGTCGTTCCAGTCGGCGCGGCCGATCAGCGGAAGGCCGTGCGGCCCCTTGTGGCCGACGATATAGTCAAAGGAGCGGCGCAGATGCTCCATGAGCGGCTCCGCCTTGGACGCATCGTTGTCAAAGGGCACCTGCTCCGCAAGAATCGAGGTGTCGCCCGTCTCGCGGATATAGGCGGACGTGCCGGCAATGAGCCAGAGCGGATCGTCGTTAAAGCCGGAGCCGATATCCGAGTTGCCCTTCTTGGTCAGCGGCTGGTACTGGTGGTACGCGCTGCCGTCCTCAAACTGCGTGGACGCGATGTCGATAATCCTCTCCCTCGCGCGCTCCGGAATCAGGTGCACGAAACCGAGCAAATCCTGACAGGAGTCGCGGAAGCCCATGCCGCGCCCGATGCCGGATTCATAGTAGGAGGCGGAGCGGGACATGTTGAAGGTGACCATGCACTGGTACTGGTTCCAGATATTCACCATGCGGTCTAACTTCTCCTCGCCGGACTTCACGGTGAACCGGGACAAGAGCCGCTCCCAGTTTTCCTTCAATGCGGACAGCGCCGCCTCGACCTGCTCGTCCGTCTGGTATTTCGCGAGCAGCTCATCTGCCGGTTTCTTGTTGATAATATCCTGCGCGGAAAATTTCTCATTCTCCGGGTTCTCGCAGTAGCCGAGGACGAAAATCAGGCTCTTCGACTCGCCGGGCGCAAGGGAAATGTCAATCTGATGCGAGCCGATGGGATACCAGCCGCTCGTGATGGAATTGCGCGATTTTCCCTCCTCCACGACCTGCGGCTCGGACACGCCGCGGTACGCGCCGAGGAACTCGTCGCGGCTTGTATCGAATCCGTCCACCGGACCATTTACCGAATAGACCGCGTAGTGGTTGCGGCGCTCCCGGTACTCGGTCTTGTGGTAGATCGTGGATCCGACGACCTCGACCTCGCCGATATTCAGATTGCGCTGGTAGTTGGTCATGTCGTCCATCGCGTTCCACAGGCAAAATTCGATATAGGAAAATACGGAGAAATTTTTCGTCTTCCCGCTCTCGTTCGTTATCACCAGCTGGTTGACCTCGCAGCTGTCCCCTAGGGGGACAAACGCGAGGAGCGACGCCTTCAAGCCGTTCTTTGACGAGGTAAAGCGGCTGTACCCCATGCCGTGGCGGCACTCATAGGAGTCGAGCTCGGACCGGACCGGCTGCCACCCCGGATTCCACACATGTTCCCCGTCCTTGATATAATAATAGCGCCCTCCCTCGTCGCTCGGAATATTATTATAGCGGTAACGGGTCAGACGTAAAAGCTTCGCGTCCCGGTAAAAGCTGTACCCGCCGCACGTGTTGGAAATCAGGGAGAAAAAATTCTCGCTTCCCAGATAGTTGATCCACGGAAGCGGCGTCTTGGGAGTCGTAATAACGTACTCTCTGTTCGAATCATCAAAGTAACCAAATTTCATAAAAACCTCCATTTCTGAGCGAACATCGCACATAAAATCCATTAAAATTATCTCTATATACAAGATGTCGTCCCATGCAGAAGCATGGAACGGCATCTAATTGATAGGATATAAACATGAAGAAAAAATATCAAAAATCTTTCAAACAAACTTTCATGCAGCTATTCTTTCACACCGCCAAGGGCAACGCCCTCGATGATAAATTTGGACAGACACAGATAAATGATAATGATCGGCACGATCGCGACAGTAATCATCATATAAATCTTGCCCATGTCGAAGTTCAAGTAGTCCGCGCCTCGGAGGGTAGCGATCATGATCGGCAGCGTCTGCTTGCTCTTGGATGAGATGACCAGAGCGGGAACGAAGTAATTGTTCCAGGATCCCACAAAGGTGAAAATCGCCTGAACCGCGATCGCCGGCTTCATAATCGGAAGCACAATGCGGTTAAATGTCCGAAACTCACCGGATCCGTCAATACGCGATGCCTCTACAAGATCTTTGGGCAGCGAGGACTGCATGTAACTGTACATAAAGTAGAAGGTGGCCGGCGAGGCAATGGACGGCAGAATCAGCGGGAGCAGGGTGTCATCCATTCCCATACCTGTGATCAGTCGTAAAAATCCGAGAGCCGTTACCTGTGTAGGCATGACCAGAATAGCCATGATGAAGGTAAACGCCGCCTTCTTCATCCGGAACTCATAGGCGTAAATGCCATAAGCCGTCAGCGCCGAGAAATATGTGACAATCGCCGCGCTGCATCCGGATACGATCAAACTGTTCAAAATACCTCTGGCAATGGGGATTGCCGGGTCATTGAGCACATTGGTCAGGTTTGTCACAAGGCTTTTTCCCGGCAGCGCCGAAAAGCCAAGCTGTAATTGCGCGTGGGAACGCGTCGCGTCCACGATCAGTATATAGAAGAAAAACAAACACAAAAAGGATAGGAAAATCAGTACGACGTGCGCAACGACCGTACGCAGTTTCTTTTTCATTGTGCCGCGCCTCCCTTCCTTGCCAGCTTTTTAGCCTTCTTTGCCGCAGCCTTTGATCCATCGGGATCGTCGTCCGTATTCATCCGGTACACGATAAAGCAGAGGATAGCGCTGATAATAAACAGGTATACAGACAGCGCGCCTGCCATGCCGTAGTTCTTCGCCAGCAAATGCTTGTTGAGGAACATGATCAGCGTCATGGTAGTACGGTCGGGACCGCCCTGTCCGTTGGTCAGAATCTGCGGCACATCGAACATCTGCAGGCCGCCGATCAGAGACGTGATCAGTGTGTATGTCAGCAGCGGCCGAATCTGCGGAAGCGTAATCTTGAAAAACTTCTGCCTGTGGGTACAGCCGTCCAAGTCCGCCGCCTCAAAGACGGACGGGTTGATTCCCATAATCGCCGCCATCAGCATGATAGTAGAATTTCCGAACCACATGAGGAAATTCATCAGGGCGACTAGCGACCGCGCCCCAATCGTGGATTCCATGAACCGGATCGGCTCCTTGACCCATCCCATACTCATAAGAATGTTGTTGACAGGTCCCATGTTGGAGAACAGGGCAAAGAATAACATCGCGAACGCCGACGCCATGATCAGGTTCGGAAGGTAGATAACTACCTTAAAAAACCCTTTTCCCCGGATGCGGAGCCTTGAATCCGTAAACCAGGCTGCCAGAAGCAGAGCTACGACAATCTGGGGGATAAAGCCCAGTATCCACATAACAAATGTATTCCAGGCATATTTGGGCAGGTCGGCGGAGAGAAGATCCGCGTAATTTTTCAGTCCTACCCAGTTCGGGCCGATGGGCTTCAGCCCGGAATAAAAGTACTCATAAAAGCTGTTTTTAATGGTATCCACAAGCGGGATCAGCGAAAAGATGGCATACGTCAGAAAGAAAGGCAGGATAAAGATGTATCCCCATTTGGCGTAACTGACGCTTTTGATCTTTTTCTTTTCTTCCAAAGGGATTCCTCCTTTCGCGATAAATAGGGGCGGGAGAGCCCGCCCCCGTATCGGATTACAATATCAAATACTCACGACGGCCACTTCACTTCGCCAGTCGCCAGCTCTGGATAACGCTCATGGATGGCAGTCTCAAAATTCTGTTTTGCTTTCTCAATGTCAATCTTGCCGTTGAAATAGTCGCCGAACGCGTTCTGGAAACACTCGGTGCAGCCCTGGTCGTACGGAGATACATTCTTCAGCTCGATGCCGGCTGCTCCCTCCGACAGAACGCCGATGTAGTTCTGGCCTCCCAGAAGGTCGATACCGAATTTATCAGACTTTGCTAACTCCTCCATCAGAGGCTGGTCGTTGCTCATCTCACCGTTTTTCTCAGCAAGATTCTTCAGGATGTCCGTATCGGCTGTCATTTTCAGCATAATGTCCTTTATGTGCTTGGGGTTGTCGGTGCCCTTGCAGGCAATCAGCCATGTACCCCCCCAGTAGAACTTCTGGGGAGCCGCGCAGCACGCCCAGTCCTCTGCGGCGTCCGTGCCGTCTACGTTGGGCTTGATGCACACATCCAGGCCCCATGCCGGGAAGAAGAAGCTGAACACCTTGGAATCCGGCGCCATATCCTTGTTCCACTCGTCCTGCCACTGGCCCGGGCAGTTGTGGCTGATCTTATTCTTGATGTCCTCCATCGAGCGGTTTACCCAGTTCATCATGTTCGGGTCAACGACTACGTCGGTTCCGCTCACCCACGGCGCGGACACATTGTTGGAGTATACGCGGAATGTATCGGCGCGTCCGGAATACATGTAGTATCCCTTTGCCTTCATCTTATCCGCGGTCTCGTAGTACTTATCCCAGTCGGAAACTGCCTCCGCTACCTTCTCCGGGTCGTCGGTTCCGAGAACGTCCTTGGCGATAGAGCGGCGGTAAACAAGCATTCCCGGGGTAGCCTGATAGCTGAGGCCATAAGTCTGGCCGTCAATCGTCACGGCGTCCTTGGTGTACTGATACTGCCTTGAGATGTCGCTGTCTGTGATTCCCAGTTCGGAAATCGGCACTGCTACGGACACGGTCGGGTCGATGTATTTGAGCGCGTAGTCCGCTTCTACTAAGAACATGTCGATCTTCTCATCGGCCGGCGCGCTGTCCTGCTTGGTCAGCGCCTCGTCTAACTTCTGCTGGTAAACGCCGTCCTGGTTCGGATTCACGATCCAGTGCACTTCCGTGCCGTCTTTCAGATAGGTAACAGACTTGTCGCTGGATGTCTTTTCTACCTCCGGGTAGTTGTCGTTGAACTTGTTCTGCCACTCGTCGTTCCACACATAGATGTTGATGATCTTTCCTTCCTCGCCGGTGCTCACGCTGCTATCGGCGCTCCCGGTATCTCCCCCCTCGCTTCCGCAGGCGCACAGCAGGCTCATAACCATCACAGACGCCAGCATAAGACTTAAAATTCTTTTCATCATAAATAGCTCCTTTCTTTTTTGGTTTTTTTTGATATGTTGACCAGCCATTTGATACTCCCAATTATAGGGCTTTAAAAGCCAATAGTATATTAAATTTAGACAATTAAATGTCAGATTTATGTGTTTTTTTAGTAAAAATGACAAATATTACTCGTCCGACCCCTTGGTTTCACTTGTAAAGTTTACTCATTCGTGCTATACTCCCATATAAATATTGTAACAACCGAGCAACTGGAATTCTCACACGACAATTTGTCTCTGAGCAAAAACAAATTGCTAAGCGAATATAGTTCGCGTAAACGCGTAGTAGAAATGAGGCATAAAATGAAAAATTCAAACACATGGAAACCCCTGGAGATGGACACCGAGCGGGAGCTTGTCAGCCACCGGAACCCCGGAGAAGAATTTCAGTTCTACCGGGCCGTGGCCGAGGGCCGCATAGGCGATGTGCAGGAGAACTGCCTGCGCGGCGCCTTTGAAAATCCGGACGGCGTCGGCCGCCTGTCCGACAACCCCCTGACCAATCTCCGATATCATTTTGTAGTGACCGCGGCTCTGATTACGCGCTTTTGCATGGAAGGCGGCATGGCGCTAGAGGAGGCGTTCGGCCTCAGCGACGACTACATCCAGAAGATGGACCGGTGTACCAGCCTGGTCGAAATCGTGCTGCTGCACGACCAGATGGTCCTCGACTACGCCGGGAGAATGCTCTCCCTGAAAAAGCGCGCCGCGTCCTCCAAGCAGGTGGCGGAGGCCATCGACTACATCTATGTCCACATCATGGATCGCTTTACCGTAGAAGATCTGGCTAAAGAGATCTGCATCTCCCCTACCTACCTGTCCCGCATTTTCAAACAGGAAATGGGCGTTTCCGTCAGCGAGTACATCCGCCAGCGGAAAATCGACATGGCGAAGAACCTTCTCCGGTACAGCGATTACAATCTGGTGGAGATCGCCAACATGCTGTCCTATTCCTCGCAGAGCCACTTCATCCAGCACTTCCGCGCCCAGACCGGCATGACGCCCAAGGTCTACCGGGACCGCAATTACATGAACAACTGGGACGTGAACCGGACGCCGGATGAGGACCCCCGCAAGGGATGATGAGCGATCTGTTACATAGTCAGCTCGATCTCCGTGACGTCCGTGAGAAGCTCCTCCGGCACATAATTTCCGGACACCTGGTTTCCGTTCACGGTCATTTTCGCGCAGCCGGACTCTTTTCCGTTCGGATTTACAATTTTAATATTCAATTTTCTTCCCCGGAAATCTTTCTGGATTTTTAACTCTTTCCAGTCCCTGGGAATGGAGGGATCTATTTTGAGGCCGTGCAGGTCCGGGCGCATGCCCAGGATTCCCTCCACGCATCCCACCATGACCGTGGACGCGGTTCCCGTGAGCCAGTGCACATGGGAGCGTCCCCCGTGAGGACTGGCCTTTCCCTCTGTAAACTGTCCATAACAATAGGGCTCGATACCCCGGATTTCCGCCTTGTCGTTCTGCATCGAGGGGGCGTTCTCGCAAAAATATCCATAGGCTCTCTCGCCGTGTCCGAGCAGGGCTTCCGCCAGAATCAGCCAGCCCTGGGACTGGGAGAACACGCCCGCGTTTTCCTTCACGCCCGCATTGTAGATTACGGCCAGCGCGCCGTCAAAGGCGTGCGCATGGTAGGGCGGATCCATCAGAATCGCGCCGTAGGGCGTATTCAGCCTCTCATATACCTGCTCCATGGCAAGCTCCGCCTGCTCTTTGTCGGCAAGTCCGCTGATCACCGACCAGCTCTGCGGATTCAGCCACATATTCGCCTCTTTGTCGCCCCGCTCACCGATCGTCTCTCCCCGCTCCGTAAATCCGCGGATAAAGCGATCCTCGTTCCAGCAGAGCCGGTTCACCCTCTCCCGGAACAGCTCCTGGCGCTCCGCCAGCTCCTCCCTGTAGGCCCGGTCGCCCTTCTCCTCCGCAAAGCGCTTCAGAATGGTAAACGCATAGTAAAACTGGAAGGCCACGAAAGAGGACTCCCCGTCGGCGCCCAGGCGCAGACAGTCGTTCCAGTCCGCGTACAGCCCCGCGGGCATTCCGTGGGGACCTAAGTGATTCATAGAGAAGTCAAGCGCGCGTTTCAAGTGCTCATAGACGGTTCCCTCTCCCTGGTTGGCAAAGGGAATCACCTCGTCCAGAAAAGCCGTGTTGCCCGTCTCCGCTATGTATTTGTACACCGTGGGGAAAAGCCACAGCGCGTCGTCGGCCCGGTACGCCGGATGCCCGGTCTCCCGCACATAGGATTCGTCCTCCGGCGTGTTCTCATGGCCGGGATTGTGGGTAAATTTTACCAAAGGCAGTCCGCCGCCGTGATTCACCTGCGCCGAGAGCATAAAGCGGATTTTCTCCGCCGCCTCCTCCGGCGCGAGATG
>CANPZR010000113.1 GCA_947589175.1 uncultured Lachnospiraceae bacterium
CAAAGTCGAGAAGCTTCATGGAGAACCTCCCTCTCTTTTTGCCCTCCTCGTAGTAGGAGAAGGTGTACTCGCTGTAGGCAGAGATGGGATTGGTCTTGGAGCCGGCGGCTCCGCTGGTCTGCGTCCCCTTTACCGTGACGGTGCAGGTGGTCTTTTTCCCCTTGGCCTTGGCGGTGATGGTGGCGGTGCCTGCCTTTTTGGCCGTGACGGTGCCCTTTGAGGAGACGGTGGCCACGGACTTTTTGCTGGAGGACCACTTCACCTTGCCGGAAGCCTTCCTGACCTTCAGCTTATAGCTCTTGCCCACGGTGAGCGAGAGCGTCTTTTTATTCATCTTGATCCCCGCGGCGCGGACGGGAGCGGCGTGAAAAAGAGTGCTGCACAGTATCCCGCACGCCAGGAGCAGGGAAAATATCTTCTGGATTCTTGTATTCATTCTGGGCTGGTTCCTCCTATGTTCATAAAATGCTGTGGTGTATATGAGCCTCAATGTCATATTTTCCAAAAACATGAATGTATGACACTGAAATCATGCTATTTGTAGTGGTATGCGTTTATTGTACACCATAAATATGGAAAATACAAGGCAGTCCCGATTTTTTTGTGGAATTTGGAGAAAAATTATGCTAAGATAATCATAGATTTGCACTTGTGTAGGGAGCGGAGGCGAAAACACAGGCTGCGGACGATGATTTAAGGAAAGGAAACATACAAATGGCAGTGATCAATAAGAGTCATATACGAAATTTTTGCATTATCGCGCACATCGACCACGGGAAATCCACGCTGGCGGACCGGATTATCGAAAAGACCGGGCTTCTGACCAGCCGTGAGATGCAGGCGCAGGTGCTTGACAATATGGAACTGGAGCGGGAGAGGGGCATCACGATCAAGTCCCAGGCGGTGCGGCTCGCGTACAAGGCGAAAAATGGCGAGGAATATCTGTTTAACCTCATCGACACGCCGGGGCATGTGGACTTTAACTACGAGGTGTCCCGGTCGCTTGCCGCCTGCGAAGGGGCGGTGCTGATCGTGGACGCCGCGCAGGGGATTGAGGCGCAGACGCTTGCCAACTGCTATCTGGCAATCGACCACGACCTGGAGATCATGCCGGTAATCAACAAGATCGACCTGCCCAGCGCCGAGCCGGACCGCGTGAAGAACGAGATTGAGGACGTGATCGGTATCGAGGCGCAGGACGCGCCGCTGATTTCCGCCAAGATGGGAATTAACATCGAGGAGGTTCTGGAGCAGATCGTGGAGAAAATCCCCGCGCCGGAGGGCGATGAGGGCGCGCCGCTGAAAGCTCTTGTCTTTGACTCCGTGTACGACGCGTACAAGGGCGTTATCATATTCTGCCGCCTCTTTGACGGGACGGTGAAAAAGGGCACGCGGATTCACATGATGGCGACGGGGCTGGAGGAAGAAGTCGTGGAGGTGGGAACCTTCGGCGCCGGGCAGTTTATCCCCTGCGAGGAGCTGACGGCCGGCATGGTGGGATACATCACCGCCAGCCTGAAAAATGTGGAGGGCACGCGCGTGGGCGACACGGTGACGGACGCGGCGAACCCGTGCGCCGAGGCGCTCCCCGGCTACAAAAAGGTCCTGCCGATGGTGTACTGCGGGCTCTATCCGGCGGACGGTGCCAAGTACCAGGACCTCCGGGACGCGCTGGAAAAGCTGCAGCTCAACGACGCGTCCCTCCAGTTCGAGGCCGAGACGTCCGCCGCCCTGGGCTTTGGATTCCGGTGCGGCTTTCTGGGGCTTCTGCATTTGGAGGTCATCGAGGAGCGTCTGGAGCGCGAGTACAATCTGGATCTGGTGACGACGGCGCCGGGCGTTGTGTACCGCGTGTACAAGACAAACGGGGACATGATCGAGGTGACGAATCCGTCCAATCTGCCGGATCCGTCGGAGATCGAGCACATGGAGGAGCCGGTGGTGGACGCGGAGATTATGGTTACGACCGAGTTTGTGGGCTCCATCATGAAGCTGTGCCAGGAGCGAAGGGGCGTGTATATCGGCATGGAGTACATGGAGGAGACAAGGGCGCTCTTAAAGTACACCCTGCCCCTCAATGAGATTATCTACGACTTTTTTGACTCGTTGAAATCCCGTTCCCGCGGCTACGCGTCCTTTGACTATGAGATCAAGGGGTACGAGCCGGCAAAACTGGTGAAGTTGAATATATTGATTAACCGGGAAGAAGTGGACGCTCTGTCCTTTATCGTGCACGAGAGCTCCGCCTACGAGCGGGGGCGCAAGATGTGCCAGAAACTGAAAAAGGAAATCCCCAGGCACCTGTTTGAGATTCCGATTCAGGCCGCCATCGGGAACAAGGTCATCGCGAGGGAGACGGTGAAGGCCGTGCGCAAGGACGTTCTCGCCAAGTGCTACGGCGGCGATATTTCCCGTAAGAGAAAGCTGTTGGAAAAGCAGAAAGAGGGAAAGAAGCGCATGCGCCAGATCGGAAATGTGGAGATTCCGCAGAAGGCGTTTATGAGCGTCTTGAAGTTAGATGATGAGGAATAAAGAGAGAAAGCTCGGGCTGTATATTCACATTCCCTTCTGCGTGAGAAAATGCGGCTACTGTGATTTCCTGTCCGCGCCCGCCAGTGAGGGAGAATGGGAGCGATATGTGTCATCTCTTGTACGGGAGATGGAGCTGTGGAAAGAGGCGGCGTCCGCTTTTGAGGTGGACACGGTTTTTATCGGGGGAGGAACCCCTTCCGTTCTCTCCGCGGCGCAGATGGACCGGGTGTTTCAGGGGATTGCGGACTATTTTCCCTTGGGAGAAAATCTGGAATTTACGGTGGAGTGCAATCCGGGCACGGTGACGGCGGAAAAGCTCGCGGCATACCGGAGGGCGGGGGTGAATCGCATCAGCTTTGGAATGCAGTCGGCGCACGACGAGGAGCTTTTTCGGCTGGGGAGAATCCACACGTTCCGCGATTTTGAGACGAGCTATGAGCAGGCGAGGAAGGCCGGTTTTTCCAATATTAACATAGACGTTATGGCGGCGATTCCCGGACAGACGGAAAAGAGCTACGAAGAAACGCTTTTGAAGGTAATTTCCCTGGCGCCGGAGCACATTTCCTCGTACAGCCTGATTATCGAGGAGGGGACGCCCTTTTACGAGAAATACGCCGAAAATCCGCCGGTGGACGAGGAGACGGACCGGCGGATGTACGAGATGACGGGGGAGATGCTCGCGGGAGCCGGGTATGGGCGCTACGAGATTTCCAATTACGCCAGAGAGGGTTTTATGTGCCGCCACAACCTCAAGTATTGGCGGCGGGAGGAGTATCTCGGACTGGGGCTGGGAGCGGCCTCCTTTGTGGGACGCTGCCGCTTTTCCAACGAGCGCGAGATGCCCCTCTATGAAAAGAGCGTCGGGGCGGGGAGGCTGCCGGTGGCGGAGCGGGAGGAGCTCTCTGCCGACGATGAGCAGGCGGAATTTATGTACCTGGGCCTTCGCTGCATGAGCGGCGTTTCTAAAAAGGATTTTTGCGACTGCTTTGGCGTGGAGCTGGCGGAGCGGTACGGCGGCGTCATTGAGAAGTGGAAGGCGGGGGGATTTCTGGCGGAGAAGAACGGACGGATTTTTCTCACCGGCCGGGGGATTGATGTGAGCAATCGGATTTTTGCGGATTTTATATAATGGAGGTCAGAAATGAACGAAATACAGGAAAAGGTGGAAAGGAGCGTTCGGCAGATTCGGGAGAGGACGGATTTTGTGCCGAGGGTGGCGCTGATTCTGGGAAGCGGGCTGGGCGCGCTCGCTGATGAGATTGAGGCAGAGGCCGTGATTCCCTATTCGGAGATCGAGGGCTTTCCGGTGTCTACGGTGGCGGGGCACACGGGGCGCTTTGTGTTCGGAAATATGGGAGGCGTTCCGGTGGTCATCATGCAGGGGCGGGTTCACTACTACGAGGGCTACGCCATGAGCGACGTGGTGATGCCCGTCCGGGTGATGCGAGGGCTCGGCGCGGAGATTTTGTTTCTGACCAATGCGGCGGGCGGAATCAGCAGCGAGCTGGAGCCGGGGAATTTTATGATGCTGACGGACCAGATCAGCTCCTTTGTGCCGTCGCCCCTGATCGGGGAAAATGTTGATGCGTGGGGGACGAGATTTCCCTCGATGGACACCATTTACGACGAGGAGTTGCGGGAGCTTTTGAGAAAAACGGCGGCGGAGTGCGGGATTTCCCTGAAGGAGGGCATTTACGTGCAGACGACGGGCCCGAATTACGAGTCGCCCGCCGAGGTGCGGATGTATGCCATGCTGGGGGCGCACGCCGTGGGAATGAGCACGGCGGTGGAGGCCGTTGCGGCCAGGCATATGGGAATGAGGGTGTGCGGGATTTCGTGCATTACCAATATGGCGGGGGGAACCGGAAAGGCGCCTCTCTCCCACGAGGAAGTGAGCGCGGTGGCAGACCGGGTGGCGCCGTTGTTTCGCGAGCTTGTGCGCCGATCGATTGAAAAGATGAAATAAATAACGACGAGATAGATAAAGACGAGATAAATATTGACGACGTAGATAAAGACGAAATAAATACAGATGAAATATATAGAGAGAAATATATATAGAATAGATGGGAAAGGATTGATAAAAAATTATGAGAATACGTTTTTACAATGCCAGGATTTTGACGATGGAGCCGGGAAAAGAAATTTTTTCGGGAGAGCTCCATGTGGAGGACGACCGTATTACCTATGTAGGGACGGCGGACAGCAGCGCCAAAACAGACAGCGATACAACAGGTAGCAATCCAACGGATTGTGCTGCCGTAGGAGGTTCAAATGCCGTGGCAGAAAAAGCCTGGGACAGGGAAATCGACTGCGAGGGCAATCTTTTGATGCCGGGCTTTAAGAACGCCCACACGCACTCGGCGATGACGTTTCTGCGCTCCTTCGCGGACGATCTGCCCCTGCAGGAGTGGCTCTACAACCGGGTATTTCCGATGGAGGCGAAGCTGACGAAGGAGTATCAGGTGGAGCTTGCAAAGCTCGGCATTTTGGAGTATCTCACGAGCGGCATCACCGCCAATTTTGATATGTATCTGGACAACACCTGTCACGCCATCGCCTCGAAGGAGCTCGGTTTCCGCACGGTGCTGTGCGGCAGCATGAACGATTTCGGCGGGACGGTGCCGGAGACGGAGGAGGAATTTTACAGGCTCAACGATTTTTCACCGCTCATTTCCTGCAAGCTGGGCTTTCACGCCGAGTACACCACCAAGGGGGAGACGATTGAGGAGCTGGCGGGGCTCGCGCAGAGGTTAAAGGAGCCGGTGTATCTCCACCTGTCCGAGACGAAAAAGGAAGTGGAGGAGTGCGTGGGGCGCTACGGGATGTCCCCGGTGAAATATCTGGATTCGGTGGGGATTTTCGAGTACGGCGGCGGCGGATTCCATGGCGTCTGGATGGATGAGGAGGACATGGATATATGCGTGAAAAAAAATGTGTCCATCGTGTCCAACCCCGCCTCCAACGTCAAGCTGGCAAGCGGCGTGGCTGATCTCTGCAAGCTGCAGGAAAAGGGCGTCAATCTCGCGCTCGGCACGGACGGACCGGCCAGCAACAACGCGCTTGACATGTTCCGCGAGATGTATCTGGCAGCCACCTTGCAGAAGGTGACGAAAATGGACGCGGCTGCGATGGACGCGGCGCAGGTGCTTGCGATGGCGACTACCGGCGGCGCGAGGGCGATGGGGCTCTCGGACTGCGACGTGCTTGCGCCCGGGAAAAAGGCGGACCTCATCATGATCAATATGCACAGGCCCAATATGCAGCCGGAAAATAATATCGTGAAAAATATTGTTTACAGCGGCAGCAAGGAAAATGTAAAAATGACGATGGTTGACGGGAAAATTCTCTACGAGGACGGGACATTCTTCGTGGGAGAGGACGCGGAGAAAATCTATCAGAGGGCGAACGAGATTATCCGGTCGATGTAGGCCTTAGCAGGCAGGGGTTAAAGCGATTACAAATTGCAAAGCGAATAAGATTCGCAAAGCGAACTTTGTTCGCTTTTGAAAGGAGAAAATCATGCAGGAAAAAGCATGGACCGCGTCTCCTCGCCGGAGGAGACGGACGGATTGATACATATATACATAATAATGACCATTTATGAGTTTGATTTCTGTACAGGGGCTCGGCCTGTATTACCTGATTTCTTCAGGAATTGAATTTGCTGCCATGATAGCAGCCTCCTATTCATATCGGTAACATCCCTAAAAATATAATGCCACATCCTGGCAGAAAAATGCAATTGAAAAATAGCGGAAACATTATATTTTATGCCGTTTCTTAACCTTATTGTGTCTGTTAATAGCTGCGTATATGTTAGACATATCGGTAAAAACAATAATGATTGTGATTAAAAATAACATGATATTTTTTATCCTCATCCCAGGGAGAGTGTTATAATCTAAGTTATACAAGGGTATTGGCGTCAAAGGCGTTTTGCGGCTTTTTGGCTTGCGGCTTTTGACGCTTGATATCAGGACAAAAGGCATGGAATAAGAGGTATGGAGTAAAAATCCATGTCCTTACAATAGGCTGGGGGCAGAAGAGACAACGCGAGGAGGGATCAGGATGAGGAAAAAAATCACATCTGCGAGGCTCAAGCGGTGGGGACGGCGCGGCATAGCCATGACTCTGGCGCTTGTGATGACGATGCAGAGCGTGCCGCCGCAGGTGGCGAAAGCGGAAGAGAAGTACGTCTACCTCCCGAAAGCGGAGATGCCGAAGGAGATCAAGTCGGAGGACACATTTTTCGTCGGCACGACGTCCGCCGAGCTGAAGGAGAACAGCAATAAGATTTATCTGCTGCAGGTCGGCCGGGGCGGCGACGCGAAGAAAAAGGCGAGCGTCACTCTGAAGATCTCGGACGCGACGGCGAACTACGGGGAGGATTATAAGATCCGCCTTCATTCAGATGAGAAGGCAGAGGCGGAGAACCCCGAGGGGAACCAGTCGCTTTTAGACGTGATTTCGGAGAACGAGCTCACGGAGGACATCCAGCTCACAGAGGAGGAGCAGGCCGCCGCTGAGAAGGAAAACATGGAAAAGATGCAGGAGCAGGCGTCCGAGTATGCGAAGAAGATCTCCAGTGAAAAAGAGACGGCTTCGGGAGACGAGGAGAAAACAGAGGATTACGGAAAGAACAATCCGCTTGCCCAGGCCAAGGAGACGCTGACGGGCATAAAGTCGGACAGAGAGCCGGTCACCAGCTCGAAAAAGAGCATGTTAGACGTTCTCTCCGAGTCCGGCAACTACCTGACTGAGAAGATGCCGGGCGCGACGCTGACCGTGAATTTTGCGGCCGGTGAGAAGTCGAAGTATGTCGAGATTATCCCGAAGGACAACGACGAGAGCGACGGCGACCGCATTTTCTATGTGACGCTGTCAGAGCCCTCCAAGGGCATGACCAACAGCGCCGTGTCCGAGTCGATGTTTACGATTGCGGACGACGAGCCGGAGAAGAAGGCCGAGGTCACCTTCTCGGACGCGAAGATTGTGGCAGAGGCGGGCGCGACGTCCATTGAAGTGGGGTTAAAGCGCACCGGCGCCATGACGCAGATGGTGACGGTACATATGAAATCGAAGGCGGGCAGCGCCGTGTCGGGACGGGATTTTGCCCCGGTGGACGCGGACGTGACGTTCCCCTTTGGCGTGAAGGAGCGGCGGCTCACGATTACCGTGGATACGGAGTA
>CANPZR010000114.1 GCA_947589175.1 uncultured Lachnospiraceae bacterium
GCTGTTTGAGCACGCGATGAGGCTGCGGGACGAGGGAAAAAGGGTGGAGCTCTGGGGACAAGGAGGGGCGTAAATGACGAAGGTAATCATGATACAGGGAACGATGTCGAGCGCGGGCAAGAGCTTTCTGGCTGCGGGGCTGTGCCGGATTTTCCGGCAGGACGGCTATCGGACGGCGCCCTTTAAGTCCCAGAACATGGCGTTAAATTCGTATATCACGTCGGAGGGGCTGGAGATGGGGCGGGCGCAGGTGATGCAGGCGGAGGCGGCGGGGATTTCGCCGATGGTCTGCATGAACCCCATTTTGCTAAAGCCCACCAGCCATACCGGCTCGCAGGTGATCGTGAACGGGGAAGTGCTGGGGAACATGAGCGCGAGGGAGTATTTTTCCTACAAAAAAAAGCTGGTCCCCTTTATCGGGGAGGCGTTTGAAAAGCTGTCGAAGCTCTGCGATATTATTGTGATCGAGGGGGCGGGCAGTCCGGCGGAGATCAATTTAAAGGAAAATGATATCGTGAATATGGGGCTCGCGCGGATGGTGGACGCCCCGGTGCTCCTGGCGGGGGACATCGACCGGGGCGGCGTGTTCGCCCAGCTTTTGGGGACGCTGATGCTGCTGGAGCCAGAGGAGAGGGAGCGCGTGAGGGGGCTTGTCATCAACAAGTTCCGAGGGGACAAATCCATCTTGGATCCCGGCATTGAGATGCTGGAAAAGCGGGGCGGGGTGCCGGTGACGGGGGTGATTCCCTTTCTCGATATCCGGCTGGAGGACGAGGACAGCCTGACCGGGCGGTTTGATAGACGGGAGACGGGGCTGGTCGATATAGCCGTCATACGGTATCCGCGGATTTCCAATTTTACGGATTTTAATGTGTTTGAAAATAGTCCGGACGTGTCCGTCCGCTATGTCGCGTCGGCGTCGGAGCTTGGCAGCCCGGACCTCATTTTTCTTCCGGGGAGCAAAAATACGATGGGGGATCTGAAATGGATGCGCCAGAACGGGCTGGAGGCCGCGGTGAAGAAAATGGCGGCGCGGGGCGTTCCGGTATTCGGCGTCTGCGGCGGATTTCAAATGTTAGGCGACGGGATTTCCGATCCGGACGGAGTAGAGGAGGGAGGGAGCGTCCGCGGAATGGAGCTTCTTCCCGTGCGCACGGTCCTGACGGGGAAAAAGGAGAGACGGCAGGCAGCGGGCGCGATTCCAGAGCTTCCTGGAGTCTTGGGCGGACTCATGGGCTGCCACTATGAAGGGTACGAAATCCACATGGGGCGGACGCATAGGGCGGATATAGATGCGGGCAATACAGGCGCGGGGGCACCCGCACCGGAACGGAGTGAAATGCGAGTAGGGAGTGAAACATCGTCCCCGGCTTCGGGACGGAGCGAGACGGGAGCAGATGAGATAATGCCGCCCGTGATTTCGGATGCGAAAAATGTGTACGGGACCTACATTCACGGCCTTTTTGACGCGGGAGATACGGCGGAGCGTCTGTTGCGGGCGCTGGCAGAGAAAAAGGGAGTCAGCCTCCGGGCGGGGGAGAGCATGGATTACCGGAGCTTTAAGGAAAAGCAGTACGACGCGCTGGCAGACGCGCTGCGGGCGCACATGAATATGGAGGAGATTTATGGGATGCTTAAAGACGCCCGTCTGGCGTGACTATTCCAGAGAGGAGCTTTTGCGGCTGAAGGCGGAGCCGTTAGATGAAATGGCGCGGGCGCGCGTCCGGAAAAACTGGGACGCGGTGGCAAAGCCGTTAGACGGCATGGGGAGATTTGAGGAGCTGACGGCGCAGATCGGCGGAATTACCGGCACAGAGCGGCTGGCGATAGACCGCAAGGCCATTCTTGTCATGTGCGCCGACAACGGCATTGTGGAGGAGGGCGTGAGCCAGTCCGGGCAGGAGGTGACGGCGGCGGTGGCGGCGTCGATGGCGGCGGGGAAATCCTCGGTGTGCAGGATGGCAAGGGCCATCCGGGCCGACGTCATTCCGGTGGATATCGGCATCTGTCAGGGAGAGCCGATTTCTGGGCTGTGGAACCGGAAAATCCGGCGCGGCACGAGAAATTTCCGAAGGGAGCCCGCCATGACGGAAAAAGAGACCATCTGCGCCATAGCCGTGGGAATTGATATGGCGGCGTGGTGCGCGGAGGACGGAGTCCAGATTCTCGGACTGGGAGAGATGGGAATCGGGAACACGACCACGAGTAGTGCGGTGACGGCGGCGCTCCTCGGCTGCAGTGCGAGCGAGGTCACGGGCCGAGGGGCCGGTCTGGACGATGAGGGGCTGGCCCGCAAGAGAAAGATAATCGCGGACGCCATAGAAAAGTACGATCTGTACCGCGCGGACGCGCTCACGGTTCTTCAGACGGTGGGAGGATTGGATATCGCGGGACTGGCGGGAGCTTGCATCGGGGGCGCGCTCTTTCACATTCCGGTGGTGGCGGACGGCGTGATCAGCCTGGCGGCGGCGCTTGTGGCGGAGAAGCTGGTCCCCGGCACGAGAGAGTATATTCTGCCGTCCCACAGGGGAAAGGAGCCCGCGGCAGGGCGGCTCGAAAAGGAATTAAAATTAGAGCCGGTCATCGACGCCCAGATGGCTCTGGGCGAGGGAACGGGGGCTGTCATGATGTTATCTTTGCTGGATCTGGCCCTGAGTGTTTACTGTGGAGGGACTACTTTTAACAAAATCCGGATAGAACCTTATCAGAGGGTAAAGGATTGATAGAAGAATAGCTTATAATAAAAAAATTAAAATATCATAAAAGAATAATAAAAGAGTAAAATTGTAAACTTTTGGTTTTCCCTGATAGTCATATTGTATAAAATGTCCGCAATTACTGACTGGAGGGAAATATGAGGGAAATATTGATAATTGAGGATAGGGAGGATGAGAGAAGCGAACTGAGACAGCTGGTAAACCAGATAGACGCCGGGGCGGTAGTCTATGAAACAGACAGCGAAGAAAAGGCCTATGCCATCGCCATGAAAAGATTGATCGATCTGTTTCTGGTAGACATTATACTTCATCCCCAAAGGCCGGGCAGCAGCCTGTCTGGAGCCGTATTTGCACAGAATGTGCGGGGAGTGAAAAAGTACCGCTTCACGCCGATTATTTTTGTCACAGGCATTGCCGACCCACAGTTGAATCTGCTCAATATTGTGCGGCGCTGCAGCATAATCCGAAAGCCGTACAACAGAGAGCGCATGAAAAGCGCTCTGTTTGCGGCTCTGCATTTTCACACAGAAGATATTTCAGAAAAACGCATTTTCTTTCGATCCGACGGGGCGCTGGAGTCGGTGCCGGCCACCGAGATTATCTATGCGGACTCTTTTCGGCGCCGGCTGCATATTGAGGCGGTGCATCAGGAGTTTGAACTGTCAGGAAAGACCTGCAAGTCATTGTTTGAGGATTTGAATTCCGATGATTTCGTGTGGTGCAGGAAAGGGACCGTTGTGAATTTGAATTTTATAAAAAAGGTCGATCCGGTCAACCGCTATATTTACCTCAAAATGACCCAGTCCGTGCTGGAAATCGGTCCCACGATCAAGAAGACGTTTATGGCGGAATTAAAAGAAAGATTTCCGCCGATTAATTAAAGCTTGACCTTGACTTTTTTATAGGACACTGCTATAATATATAACGTTGATGCGGGTGTAGTTCAGTGGTAGAACACTAGCCTTCCAAGCTAGATATGTGGGTTCGATTCCCATCACCCGCTTTTTTTGTACGAAAAGGCGCGTGTTGTCGGTCGCGCCTTTTTGTGTTATTCAGTTGCTATTGATAGGTGGCGAGGACGTCTTTCAGCTTTTCAATGAGCGTGCTCTTTCTGGGATAATCGCTCTGATCCAGATCCGCGATCAGCTGGCTCACCCGTTCGGGGCAGTCCAGCCGGAGGTAAGTCTGCGCCAGTTCCTCGTAGTCGCTGGCTTTTCGGGAACCGTAGCGGAGAGCGGTCTCATAGCAGTCCCTCGCGTCCGCGTCCAGGCCGGCCTGCGCGCATGTGCGGGCCAAATTCGTAAGAATTAGTAAAAAGTTACTGAAATTTTCATCATAATCCGATAATGTCTTGAAATTTCCAACGCCATATGCTAATTTTAAATCGGTGTTGGAATATTCAGACAGATCGATCATGGGATTTTGTATGGCCTCACGCAGCTTGCCGACGTAGAGCAGCACGGAGGCGTCCGTGGTATCCGGAGCCGGAAGCTCCGCGGGATCGATCTGAATGAGCGGCAGATGGGAGATGTCTTTCAGCCTGGTGGAGTTCGCTTCTTCCTCCCTCGCCCAGAAATCATCGGAGGCTTTCTGCATCATTTTCTGGCGCTTGCGCTGTTCGTAGTACAGCCACGCCACAAAGATCAGAAAACATATAAGATATACTAATATATAATTGCCCATATACAATAAGTCCTTTCAGAAAGGGGGATCCCCATGTTTAATCGCAAAAAGCAACAGATAATCGCTGCTGTAATCTGCGCCGTTGTAATATTGTCGATGGTCATTGGCCTGTTGGCGTCCATCTGACAATGATTCAATCTGATACCAGTGTAATACAGGATTGAAATTTGTGCAAGTATACAAGTAAAAGTATTTTTAAATGGGAGGCAGATAATTTGAAAACCAGAAAACAGAGATTTTTGCCGGCATTTATCGTGATTATTGTCATGTTTTTGCTGATTGTGGCATATGTTGTTGGAAGTTACGCCATGGTCAGGCCCGGAAATGGGCGGATCTGCGACGGCGTCTATGTAGACCAGGTGGACGTGAGCGGCATGACCAGGGAAGAGGCCCAGATGGTGTTAGACTCCCAGGTGGAAAAGCTGTCGTCCCGCTCCCTGGAAGTGGACGTGAACGGACAGGTAGTCACGACCACCTTGGCGGAGCTTGGATATACCTGCGACGTGGGAGACGCCATCGATCGGGCGATGGAAGTGGGGCGCGAGGGCAACGTGGTGTCCAATTACGCCTCGATCCGCCAGTTGTCCCAGGAGCACAAGGAATTTCCGCTAGACGTGTCCTATTCGGAAAAGAGCATGAAGAAATTTGTGAAAAATACCTGCGGGGAAAAATGCACCAATGCGAAAAATTCCCGCATTAAGATGAAAAACGGCGTTCTGGTGTACACGGAGGAGCGACAGGGCGTGGCCATCAATGTGGACGCCACCGTGAAGGCCATTCAGGAGGCGCTGCGGGAGCAGGAGGACGCGGGAGTTGTGCGCGTGACGGCTCAGGTGGATCTGCAGGAGCCGGTTGTCACGAAGGAGCTGGCCTCCCGTTGCAAGGACAAACTGGGGAGCTTTTCCACCACCTATAACGCGGGCAATGTGAGCCGCTCGAAAAATCTCGCCAATGCGGCCCGGCTGTTAAACGGCACCGTGGTGTATCCGGGTGAGACCCTTTCGGTCCACGACACCATTTCTCCGCTGACAGAGGAAAACGGCTATTACGACGCGCCCTCTTACAGCAACGGCCAGGTGGTGGATTCGATCGGAGGCGGCGTGTGCCAGGTGTCCACGACGCTGTATAACGCGGTTCTCCGCGCGGAGCTGGAGATCGTGGAGCGCAGTCCCCATTCCATGGTAGTCACCTATGTGCAGCCGTCCATGGACGCCGCTATCGCCGGGGACTACAAGGATTTTAAATTCCGCAACAACACCGACGTTCCTCTTTATATAGAAGGGGGAACCGGCACGGGAACGATTTATTTTAACGTGTACGGCGAGGAGACGAGGAGCAGCGACAGAAAGGTGTCCTTTGAGTCCGAGGTCATCGAGGAGATTCAGCCGGGAAAGGACAAGATCACCTATGACAACACGAAGCCGGAATCCTATATGTCCGTGACCCAGGAGGCCCACATCGGGTACAAGGCGGTGCTGTGGAAAATCGTCACGGAGAACGGAAAGACGGAAAAGACGCAGGTGAACAGCAGCACCTATAACGCGGAGCCGCGGTATGTGGTCAGGGGAGCGGCAAAGAATACGCAGGAGCCTTCCGCGACCGATAAGCCGGACCGCACTAAGCCGTCTGCCACGGATAAGCCGAAGGCTACGGCGACGCCGAAGGCCACCGCGGCGCCCAAGGCCACGCCAAAGCCCAAAGCGACGCCGAAACCGACCAGCACGCCGAAGCCGACGGAGGAACCAGTCGTCACCGAGGAGCCGACGGAGGCGCCGACAGAGGAATAAGCGGATTATTTGAGATAAAGGACGGATTTGAAATGGAAATAGGAAAAGTGCCGGAGGCGGTGCTGAAGCGCTCCGTCTTTCGCAAGCTCACGGTAAAGAGGCCGGAGGTTCTGGTCCACGCCGGGGTGGGAGAGGACTGCAGCGTGCTGGAGGCGGGGGACGGGGAAGTCTTTGTGCTCTCCACGGATCCCATCACCGGGACGGCCAACGACATCGGAAAGCTGGCCTTTCATATAACAGCCAATGATATCGCGTCTTCCGGGGCGGAGCTGGTAGGCATTCTGCTCACGATTATTTTTCCTCCGGGGAGCACGGAGGAGGATTTAAAGGAAATCATGGACGACGTGACGTCCCTGGCCGCCAGATATCAGGTGGAGATTCTGGGAGGGCACACGGAGGTCTCTCCGGTCGTCAACCAGACGCTCGTGTCTGTGACCGGCGTGGGAAAAGCGCGGCGGGATAAGGTCGTGACCACAGGCGGATTAAAACCGGGACAGGAATTAGTCGTGACCAAGTGGGTGGGCCTGGAGGGGACGTCGATTCTCGCCGGGGAATACGCGTCAGAGCTCAAGGAGAGGCTGCCGGGGGAGCTGGTGGATACGGCCTGCGGCTTTGACCGGTATCTCAGCGTCATTCCGGAGGCGGCAGTGGCCGCCGGGGCGGGCGTGTCCGCGATGCACGATGTGACAGAGGGCGGAATTTTCGGGGCGCTGTGGGAGATGGCGGCCTCGTCGGGCGTGGGCCTGACAGTGGATCTGAAAAAGATTCCGATCCGCCAGGAGACAATCGAGATCTGCGAGGTGTTTGATATCAACCCTTACATGCTCATTTCCAGCGGATCCATGCTGATCGGAACCGATCACGGCAGTCTTTTAGTGGAGAAGCTCCAGGGAGCCGGAATCCACAGCGCGGTGGTGGGATATGCCACTGAGGGAAACGACCGGGTGATTGTCAATGGCGACGAGCAGAGATTTCTCGAGCCGCCCAAGACGGACGAACTGTTCCGCGCGCGGTGGCCCGAATAATGTCGGGGGGCACAAAATATGGTCTGCCCCGACATCGTATCATTTCAGAATGAACGGACGATAAAAGTAAAAAGCATAAATCTTCATAACGGAGGTAAAAGATATATGGAAGAGAAGTTGTTAAAGATCATTGCATCAAACAGCAAGCTCTCCACAGAGGATCTGGCGGCGATGCTTTCCGCGGAGCCGGAGGAGATTCAGGAGACGTTAGAGGAGCTGGAGAGAAGGGGCGTGATCTGCGGATATCCCACTCTGATTAACTGGGAAAAGGCGGACTGCGAGAGCGTGACGGCCCTGATCGAAGTCAAGATCTCGCCGGAGAGAGGCCGGGGCTTTGACAAGGTGGCGGAGCGCATTTACCAGTTTGAGGAGGTGGAGAGCCTGTACCTCATGAGCGGCGGCTTTGACCTGACGGTGATCATCAGCGGCAGGAGCATGAGGGAGGTCGCGTGGTTCGTGGCCACGAAGCTGGCGCCCATGGA
>CANPZR010000115.1 GCA_947589175.1 uncultured Lachnospiraceae bacterium
AATCACCACATCGGTGTGATTGTTCATGTTTTACTCCATCATTTCCTGCAAATGGTCAAAGTCCACCACGGATTTTTTTTCTGCTTCCTGTATATTATAGACCGAAGCGAAATGCCCGTTCAGCGCCATCAGCTCCTCGAAGGTGCCCCGCTCGATCACCTCGCCGTCCATCAGGTAGAGGATCTCGTCGCAGTCTACTACGGAGGACAGCCGGTGAGCGGAAATCAGGAGAGTTTTCTTGGCGTAGTGCGCCTTGATATCCTCCAGCAGCCGTTTTTCCGTATCCACATCCAGAGCGGAGGTGGAGTCGTCGAGAATCAGCACCGGGGAGTCCTTTAACAGCGCCCTGGCGATGGAAACACGCTGTTTCTGCCCGCCGGAAATGCCCAGCCCGCGCTCGCCCACGATGGTCTCGTAGCCGTCCTCGAGCTTTTGGATAAAGGCGTCCGCCTGGGCGTGCAGAGCCGCCCGCAGCACGTATTCCTCGTCGATTTCGGGATCGGCGTAGGAGATGTTGGAATCAATCGTATTGGAAAAGAGGAACACGTCCTGGAAGACATATGCGAACTGCTCGCGCAAAGATTCCAGCGTGAAATTCCGGATATCCATTCCGTTGATGGTGACTTCGCCCTCGGTCATATCGTGAACGCGAATCAGAGATTCCAGAAGAACGCTCTTGCCGCTGCCGGTTCCGCCCACGATGCCAACCTTTTTGCCCGCCGGGATATCCAGGGTGATGTCCTTTAGGATTACCTGGTCATCTAATGTCATGGAGGCGTGCTCAAAGCGGATGTGGGGCGCCGGAGGCGTTTCCACAATCTCCTCGCCGTCGGGGATTTTCGTCTCGCAGTTCATGAAATCCATCATCTTCCGCCCGGACACGATCTGCTGCTGCATCTGGAACATCATGTTGTTGATCATGGTGATGTAGTTCATGATTTTCAGAATATAGTCGGCGCA
Organism: uncultured Lachnospiraceae bacterium; assembly: GCA_947589175.1. Classification (GTDB taxonomy): domain Bacteria; phylum Bacillota; class Clostridia; order Lachnospirales; family Lachnospiraceae; genus Eubacterium_F. Next base: position 961 of record CANPZR010000115.1, read on the forward strand.
CGCCACCAGATACCCGACGGTGACATGGCCGGTCATGACCAGCACGGCGCTGACGCCGATGCTGCCGATATAGGCAAACTGCTTGATGCTGCTGAATACCGCCTCGAAGTTGGCGGAGAGCTTGACCTGCCGGATATAGGCCTCCCGCAGCTTTTTGTTGGAGGCGTCGAATTTTTCCTTCTCACGCGGTTCATTGGTGAAGGAGCGCACAAGGCGCACCGCCTCGATATTTTCCTGGACAGCCAGGTTCATCTCGCTGTTGCAGGCGCGGATATTGCGGAAATTCACCATAGCCCGCTTTTTAAAGCGTATGAGGGCGACGAGAAAGACCGGCATCATAATGACCGGTATGATTAACAGATATACGTCGATTGTGGCGAGCAAAATAATGGCGCCCGCCAGCACAAAAATACTGTCGAAAATATTGGGAATAATACGGCAGAACATTTCCTTAAACATAATGGTGTCGGAGCTCAAGGTGGTCAGAAGCTCGCCGGTGTTGTATTCGGAAATGGTGGCGCTGTCTAAGACCATCAGCTTGTGGAATGTGGCGACGCGCAGATCAGTCTCTAAGCGCAGGCCCAGCTTCTGGTTCAGGATGTTTCGTATGTAGACAAGCGTCAGCTTTAATAATAAAAGCGCCGCAAACAGGATGGCGAGATTCCGGAACAGCTCCATCGAGTGGACCGCCCCGTAATCTCCATTCAGCATAAAGGAAAAAATGTTGTCATCCGCGGGCGCCCCCGACTTGATCACATAGTTGATGAACAGCGCGGTGATCATCGGAAGCAGCAGGTCGGCTGTGAGGGCGATGGCGCTCAACAGCTTTCCGAGCAGCGAGAGCGGAATGTTTCTCTTCCAATAATGTAGTCCGAATTTCAGCACATCCATGTTGCAGCACTCCTTTGAATTTTATTCTTTTACCGCCAATGCCGCCGGAGGCTGTGAGAGGATTCCGTACACAGGGAGAATACTGATCACGATATGCACGGCGTAAATGGCCAGTAACAGGATCAGAACCGACCACCACGGGAAGATCATGTGAATCTGCAGGGATGGTATGGAACTGATAAATTTAATGACGCCGCTGGTAATAAGCACCGCCGGGAGGGAGGTGTAGCAGGTCATAAAAAACATTTCCAGCATATAGGCATTTAAAATACTGCCCTTTGAAATTCCGATCAGGCGGTATACCGTCAGCTCTTCGCTGCGCGATATAGCGTTGGACTTGATCGTAAAGTACACCATAATCAGGGAGATGATGGAGATGGCAATGGTAATCAGCTGCCTTGCGTCCATATCAACGGAATTGTTTTCCTTGTATTCCTGAATCTCCAGCTTGGCGGGAACGGATGCTTCCGCCTGGTACGCGATCAGCTCGTCTCCGGCGTCTTCAAAATATTGGATGGCGGAAGCCGCGTCGTCGGTGTATATGTAGCATGATTTTTTGTCGAAAATCATGGAGTTGCGTATGTCAAGGCAATCTGAATCCGTGAGGACGTAATCCATGCCGTATTCATCCGGGAATGTACCGACTATGGTGTAATCGCCCTTGTAACCAAGTGTAACTTTATTTGTGCCTGACTTGTTGTCCGAGTCTTCGTCTGTGTCGTTGTCAGATACTTTAGTATTGTAAAGTCCTGCCCGGACCAGAACCTGTCCCTTTTCCAGCTTCTGATCCTCAAAGGAAGAATCCTCGGCCTTCAGCTCATCCAGGCTGCCGATCTCATACCCAATAGAATTCATCGCCAAGAGGATATTCTGTCCGCAGTAAATGTCGGGTTCGTGAGTATCGCTGATACCCACGACGGTCAGTTCCACGCTTACGGAAGGAACCTTTAGCCGCGCGCCGATGTAGGACTCGGCTCCATCGTGGAGCGAGGCGACGTGGCCGAAGCCATCCTCCAGCTTGTCAACCAGGAGCTTGTCGAGGACGACGTCTGTGCGCTTGGTCGGCAGGGAGCCGTAGAGCATGTCTTCTTCCTTTAAGTGGTCTTTAGAGACATACGAATAATTCTGCATCAGCTGGGTGAGGTTGACAAACTGCTCAAAGCCCTCTCCCTGCAGATAGACGTTTCCATTGGGGGAATAAAAGACGTCCCCGTGGGAATCATCGCTCATATTATTCCATATGTACTTCATCAGGCTGTCGTCGTTTCCATGCATGGAGTCCTTGACAAAGTCTAACATTACATAATGCGAGTCGGTGGAGCGGATGGAATCCTCATCTATGGATACGCTGCTCACGAACTGCGCCATGGTAATGGACAGCAGGATGGCAGTCACCAGCATGATGCCCAGGACGAAGCTCTGCTTCTTGCCCATAAGGCGTATGTTCTCTACCGCCATGTGCAGAACTTCCCGGGCGGGCAGATGGGATTTGCCGATGCTCTCCGGCTTTGGCAGTTCATAGGAGAAATGCTCCACATCCTCCATCTCCAGGGTGGGACGGTCCATATCCAGTATTTCCACGCCGTTCTCCACGCCTGCTATCAGAATATCATAAGGCATGTCATTCTGAATATAAAGTTTATCATCCTTCCATGCCAGCGTCAATTCAATTTTTCGGGGAATCGCCTCTTTTTCGCAGTAGACCCGGAACTGAGCCAGGTCGTTCTGCAGCGTTTTGCTGTCCATTTCCTTCAGGTAGATGTTGGAATCATCGCTGCGGGAGTAGGAGGAGCGGGACTTGTTGGCCTCATCCCGCACAATCCTGCCGTCCTGGATCTCAATGATCCGGTCGGCGAAAAAACGGGCGATCCGCTTTTCGTGGGTAACCAGCAATACAAGGCATTCTTTGGAAATATTTTTGAGAATGCTCATGGTGCGCAGGGTGTTTTCTTCATCCAGGTTTCCCGTCGGCTCATCCGCCAGAATGACGTCCGGTGACTTCACCAGGGCTCTGGCGATGGAGACGCGCTGCTTCTGACCGCCGGAGAGCTTGGACACCAGCTTCTTTTTATATTTGGCGATGCCTAACATCTCCAGCACATAGTCTACCCGCTCTTCCTTTTCTTCCTCCGTCAGCCTGTACCGGTTCAGGGCCAGCTTGACGTTGTAGGAAACCGAGTGATCCTGCAGCAGGTAGTAGTTCTGGAATACGTAATCAAAGTGGTCGTTGCGGATCGGCTCTATTATTTTAGGATCATATTTTGTCAATTTTTGGCCATCGATATCAATAGCCCCGCCGGAAAAGGTATCAAGGCCGCCGATGGTGTTTAACAGGGTCGTCTTGCCGCAGCCGCTCTCGCCGAGAATGCATACAAGGCCGGTGGAGTCCAGTTCCAGGCTGACGTCCTTAAGAACATGCTCCTCGTTTTTCTTCCCCTTATTGTAAAATTTATTCAGATTAGTAATTTGAATCATTGGTTCAACCGTCCTTTCAATAAGCGATTAAAAGATGCGACTGTCAAAAAGATCAGCAGGAAATTGTACAGCGCAAACAGCAGATAGGGGATCAGCGTGTAGTACCACATAATATCTTTTATAATGGTGACTCCCGCAAAGCGCAGGATCCACGCCAGGATCAGGGTCAGAAGGATGGCTGCCAGTGCGTAGCCTCCCATTTCAAAGTAACTGATTCGTTTGATAACCTGCATTTTCATGCCGATAAATTTCAGCACAAAATAATCTTTCACCCGGATTCTCATAAGAGACCGCAGAATCAGGATCTCGGCTAAAAGGATGGCAATCAGGCCAAAGGCGCAGATTCCAATGATGATCAGCCGCTGGTTTACCAGATCTTCCAGATACTCCCCCGTGCTGATGCGGTAGGTGCTGACGCCGACATATCCCTTTTTCTCTAAGGCTTTCAGAATCGCGTCGGTCTTGGCATAGCTGGTCATATATATGGAAGCCTGGTAGGTCTCGCCGCCATAATGCTTGTCAAAGAGCTCCTGGCTCATTTCAAGTACTTTCGAGGTGTACTCGTTCCGCTCCGCCTGGACCTGAATCGTATCTTCAATCGGATCGCCCACGACGTCCTTTTTTTCATTGACGGCCTGCCAGGATAAGATCATTTCGCTGGCGCCTGGAGGCATTGCCATTTTGTCGTTGTCTTTATAGGGATCTGTAGCGCTGGCACGCACCTCGTTCCCCTTCAAAGAATCGTTGATTACAGGAATAACAGGCCGCCGGACCAGATAGAGTTTGAGGACGCTGTCCCACGCGTAAGTCAGGCGGTATTCGGCGAGGCTGGACGGGTTGCCGAGCATCTGGCACAGGGCACGGGAGAAATAGACGTCGTCGGTTTTTTCTTTCAGTATCCCCACGATGGTGACGTCGGTGAAATAATACTGTCCCGATTGCCAGAGGTTATCCGAAGTGAAGTAGCACTTCTGAGAGGAGCCCAGTCGGCTGTCGTCCGATGCGTACAGGACGATCTCATTTCTCGCCTCCGGCATTCTGCCGAAAGCCAAGTCATCCTCGCTGATGCAGTCCGTAGACTTCATAAAGCGCGAAGTGTTTTCAAAGGAAACCGTCTGGGTGACGGCATTGGACGGCGCTTCTACCGGCCTTTTGAGTACCTTGGAGTAGTGGTATTCGTAGTCCTTGTCCTCGTCCAGGTAGAAATTGATATCGTTGGCCAGGTCGCAGGAATCCACGCAGACCACATTGCGCATGGAGGCCATTTTTTGCAGATCCTCGTCGGTGATAGGCTTTCCGTCCGCGCGCTTGACTGAAATGCGGGTGTCGTCTTCTCTGGCAAAAACACTGTTTGAGTACCCCCGCGTGTGGTAATCGTCTTTGTGCAGAAACAGCTCCCCGATAAATAAGAAGGAGGCGGCGGAGATGATAAACAAAAACGTGGTGAACAAAAAGGCTCTTCCCGGCTGGGTCTTCCGGTTGCGTTTGGCAAACAGGGCGGCGACCCGGTTCTGCCAGCGGAGGTTCATTTCCTGGGCCGGGAGCTTTTCCCGCTCCATGGCCGGTTTTTTTTCGTCTGTCTGATTGACTAAGACGTCGGAGATCACCTGTCCGTCATGGATGCGGATCTTGCGGCTCACATAGGCCTCCGCCTGGTCGTAGTTGTGGGTGACCATAATAACCAGATGATCTTTCGACAATTCCTTCAAAAGAGAGATGATCTGATTGCCGGTCTCGCTGTCTAAATTTCCTGTGGGCTCGTCGGCTACGATGACGTCCGTGTTTTTTGCCAGGGCCCTGGCGATGGACAGGCGCTGCTTCTGGCCGCTGGAGAGCTCGGTAGCCCGGTGGTTCTCGTATTCATCAAGCCCTACCTGCTTTAAATATTTACGCGCCATTTCCCTGGCGGCGTCCTGCTCCGCCCCCATGATAACAAGGGCGCTCATGACGTTGTCCAGGACGCTGTAGTGGCCGATCAGGCTGTAATCCTGGAAGACATAGCCGATTTTAGTGCGGCGGTAGTCCTCCCAGTCCAGATCGTCATACTGAAAGGTGGGCTCTCCATATATGTACATTTCTCCCTCGTCGAAGGTATCCATGCCGCCGATGATATTTAATAAGGTAGATTTGCCGCTGCCGCTCTCGCCGGTTATGGCGACAAATTCCCCGAGTTCAAAGGACAGGCTCACTTTTCGGAGAGCCTGCGTGACTGCTGTTTCCGAGTAATAGCTTTTGCTGATGTTCTGTAGTTCAATGATTGGCTTTTTATCCGTCTGTTCCATTTTGTGGTATCACCTCGTTTCTTATCCGACATGGCGTTCAAAAGGAGTGAAGCCGAGAATCCGGTCGATCTCAGCCAGCGCGTCCTCCGGGATGACAAAGCCGCTTGCGGCCAGGTTTCCATCCAGCTGGGACGGTTTGCTGGCGCCGGTAATGACGCTGCTGACAATGCCCTTGCGCAAAATCCAGGCCAGAGCCAGGACCGGCATAACCGTGCCCAGGTCTTCTGCAATCTTGCTCATGGACTCTACCTTATCAAGATTTTCGTCGGTGAGGAGCTGATTTACCTGTTTATCCGCCTGATGAGTCGCCCGGGATTCTTCCGGATAAGGCTGGCCCTTTTTGTATTTGCCGGTGAGAAGTCCCTGTGCCAGCGGCGAGAACGGCGTGATCCCGATGCCGTACTTCTCGCATATTCCCATGATCTCGTGCTCAATATAGCGGTCCATCATATTGTACTGGGGCTGGAGGGAAGTCAGGGGATGGAGATGATAGCGCTCAATGATTTTCTGTGCCTGCTCGAGCCTTGCCCCGCTCCATTCCTCGCTGACGCCGTAGTACAGAATCTTTCCCTGGTCTACCAGGCTGCTGAGCGCCCGGAGAGTCTCCTCCATAGGGGTGGTGGGGTCAAAGCGGTGGCAGTAGTACAGATCGATATAGTCTAAATCCATATTGGTCAGAGTCCGGTCGATGTTTTCAAAAATGTGCTTTCTCGACAGGCCCCACTCCGTGGCCGCCGGGCCGGTGGGAAAAAATACCTTGCTGGATACTACGTAGGAGCTCCTGCGGTACTCCTTCAATACCCGGCCGAGGAACTTCTCGGCCTCTCCGCCGCTGTAAGCGTCGGCGCAGTCAAAAAATGTGACGCCATTTTCATAGGCCAGGCGGATGGTATCCTTTGCAATTTCCGCCTGACTGCTTCCTCCCAGATCTGTCATCCAGCTCCCGATGGCGATTTCGCTCACTTTCAGGCCGGAATTTCCTACACTTCGATAATTCATTTTTATAAACCGCCTTTCTGTGAAAGGCACCGATGGGGTTATGAAACCCACTTCGGGCTTTCACTTCCTTAA
>CANPZR010000116.1 GCA_947589175.1 uncultured Lachnospiraceae bacterium
TTCGGAGGCGAAAAGCCGGAGAAGGAAAAAACGGAGAAAGAAAAAACGGAAACAGAAAAAACAGAAGTAGAAAAGCCGGATGAGAAGAAAGCGGCCGAAAAATCGTCGAAGAAAGAGGGAAGAAAGCCATCGAACGGGACGGCGGAAGCCGGGACAGCGCCAGGAACGGCGGACAAGACCCGTGATGAGAAAAAATCCCTGGAAAGGCGATCGGACGAGAAAACGTCCCGCGAGACGAAAAAAAAGCAATCTGACAAGAAGAAGTCCTTTTCTTTTGAAACGGTTTCGAGTATAATAAAAGAGATACGGGACAGAGGCAACCGGAGAGCCGTCCGGGCGGTCTGGGGCGAGTTCACCGCTTTATTGCGCTATCTCGCGCCGAAAAAGGTACGGGCGCGGTGTCGGATCGGCACGGGGGACCCGTCCGGTACGGGACTTTTGTTCGGCGGAATCTCGCTGATGCCGTTCGCGTACGCGGAGGGCGTGCAGCTCGCGCCGGATTTTGAAAACAAGGTATTTTGCGCAGACGGATATATGAAGGGGCGGATGCGGACCATTTATCTCGTCCGGCTCTTGATCCGGCTGTATCGCAACAGGGACATAAAGAGACTGATGGATTATTTTATGAAAAAGGAGGCCGCGTAAATGGCAGATAATAGTTTTAGCAGTACGGTGGAGTCTTTGTTTAAGGGAATGGACGCTTTTATCACGACCAAGACGGTAGTGGGGGACGCGATCCGCTTTGAGGACGGCACGATCATCCTTCCCCTGGTGGATGTGAGCTTTGGAGTGGCCGCGGGCGCTTTCACCAACGTATTCACTGACGAGGGGAGCAACGGGGGCAAGAACAACGGGAATAAGAGCAACGGAGGCGGCGGCATGGGCGGCAAGATTCAGCCGAGCGCTGTCCTCGTCATCAAGGACGGCACGTCGAAGCTCGTCAATGTGAAGAACCAGGACAGCGTCACAAAGATCCTGGATATGGTACCGGATTTTGTGGACCGTTTTTCCAAAAAAGACGGCAAGGACGAAGAAAAAAGCGAAAATATTTAAAAATGTAAAAAATAGTCTTGCATTTCGGACGGAACTTTGCTAGAATAGACGTGTTGTCGTGTGTGGGAAGAATACGCAGAAGGAGGTGCTTTTCATGGCTAAATGTGCAGTGTGTGGAAAAGGCGTACATTTTGGCAACGCCGTCAGCCACTCTCATAGAAGAAGCAACAAGATTTGGAAGTCGAATCTGAAATCTGTCAGAGTTAAGGTAAATGGTGGTACAAAGAAAATGTATGTATGCACTTCATGCCTTCGTTCTGGAAAAGTTGAGAGAGCATAGAATTGGATATTGAGCAACATCTGCCGGCATTGGATATGTCGGCATTTTTGCATTTGGGCGTTTTTTGTTGCGGATATAGGGGAAACTGTGGTATACTGAATACATCAGATGTAGGACGGATACGGGGGTGTTAAATTTGCGAAAGCGGAATGTGGCAATCATCTGTCTTATGCTCGTGTTTCTGCTGACTTCCTGCGGCGAGGAGCAGAGCGTTGTGACCAGCCCGGTACTGAAAAGGGCGGAATTTGCGGAGGACAAAGAAGATCACCAGATTACAGTGGGGTTTATACAGACAGGGAAGGAATCGGACTGGCGGGACGCCAATACGAACAATTTTCTGAATACGTTCACAGAGGGCAAGGGATACCGCATGGTATACGTGGATGGAAATTCAGATCCGAAGCGCCAGGTCAAGGCGATGTATGACCTGATTGCGCAGAAGGTGGATTATATCATACTCGACCCGATCGTGGAGGACGGATGGGACGAGGCTTTGAAGGTGGCCGGGGATCAGGGGATTCCGGTAATCATATCCGATCGGAATGTAAACGCGGATCCCTCACTTTATACATGCTGGGTCGGCTCTGATTTTCAGGAAGAGGGCCGGAAGGCAGCCCGGATTCTGGAGGACTTTCTGGAGAAGAAGGGACGGGAAGACGAGCCGTTGAACATAGCCATACTGGAGGGAACCGAAGGCGCCTCCGCCGCCATCGGGAGAACCGCGGGGCTCAATGAGAGCATTGCCGGGCACAAGAACTGGAATATCGTTGCCAGAGAGTGCGGGAACTTTACCCAGGGGGAAGGGAAGCAGAGCATGGAGAAGATTCTGGACGGGCACGACGACATCGACGTGCTTATCTCGGAGAATGACAACATGATATTCGGGGCTATGGACGCCATGGACGAGCGGGATATCCCGTACGGAGTGGACGACGGGATTATTACGATTTCCTTTGACGCCCTCAAAGAGGCTTTCCAGAAGATGATCGACAGGAAGCTGGTAGCTTCCGTGGAGTGCAATCCGCTCCTTGCCGGCACGGCGGAGGCGGTGATCAAGGATCTGGAAAATGGCAAAAAAGTAAAAAAGAAGATATATACGGACGAAGCGGTATTTACTTATGAAAATGCGGGAACCAGCATTGTGAACCGAGCATACTAAGGGGGATTGAAGGATGAAAAAATCATTGCGCCACAGGGTGCTTTTCCTGATCTTTGTCTTTGTTCTCCTGCTGGATCTTGTGAGCGTCTGGATGAATTATAAAAATATAAAGGAGACGGGAGACGAATTTTATTACAAAACCGCCAGCACGGTGGCGGAGACATGCCGTCTGATTATCGACAGAGACAGCATACAGGACTATGTGAAGACAGGACAGAGGAATAACAGTTATTACGAGACGTGGAATAAGCTGATTGATTACCGCAATACCAATGGGGATATCGACCGGCTGTCCGTGGTGTTTTTCGACGAAGAGGGCTGTCATTATATTTTTGATACAGACCTTTCTCCCCAGAGCGCCTTTTTGGGAGACAGCTGTGATTTTGACAACAGGCAGAGGGAGGAAAAGGATAAGCTGATCGATGGCAAAGAGGTGCTGACCATTCATTACGGCAGCCGGATGGACGTATACCTTCCGCTTCTGTCCTCCTATGACATTCCGGTGGGATACGTGGTGGTGGGACTGACCACGGAACGGGCGAAGAGGGAGCAGATGAGATACCTTCTGGAAACTTTGCTGGTGCTGATCGGGCTCACGCTGGTAGTAGCCTTTGTCTTTGCGTGGAATCTGTCCCGGACAGTTATCCGGCCTATCAATAAGCTGTCAGCGGCCGCCGCCAGCTACGCGGGCGCCATTGCGGAGGCGGGGCAGTCCGCGCTGCAGAAGCTCAAAATCCGCACGGGAGATGAGATCGAGCAGCTGTTCCACTCCATGCAGAAGATGGAGACGGATCTTTTAAATTCCTCCAGCAAGCTTTTGATGGAGACGTGGAACAGCAATCACGACAGCATGACCGGCATGTACAATAAGCGGTATCTTCAGGATTTTATGGGGCAGTATGTACAGGACAAGGAACTGGGCGTGTTTTACTTTGATGTGGACAATCTGAAAAAGATGAACGATATCTGCGGCCACGAGCATGGGGACGCAGTGATCTGCGGGACGGCGGATTTTATCCGGAGATACGAGGAATCCGAGGAGGCCTTTGGCTTCCGCATGGGCGGAGACGAGTTTCTGCTTATTATTTCCCCGTGCTCCCAGGATCACGCGGAGGAGCTGTTCCAGAAGATGCAGAACGATCCGGAGCGGGAGCTGACGCCGCCGGATTCCCAGGTCAACTGCCGGATTTCCATGGGATTTGTCTGGTCGGGCTCCGGGGAGAACCTGGAAGGGCTGGTAAAGCTGGCGGATAAGAAGATGTATCAGGATAAGAAAAGCCATAGGGAGTAGGCTCTTAGCAAGAAAATAGGTTGTATCCCAGCACCAGGCAGGCGATGATGATGCACAGGGCGAGGAGGCCGTGGCGGATAAAGAGCATGATGCACATGCCGATGCCGATCCAGAACAGGATAAATCCTAACAGACGCTTGATATCTTTCACCTCGGTGTTTGGCGGTTAGTTTATTATATGCAGGGGAAGCGGTTTTAATAGCTTTTTGAGGACTGCTGTGTAAAATATGATTGGTTAAAGGAATAGGAGGTTGCCATGAAGGGACAAATGGATACAGAAATGGGGAAAATTGTTGTTGACGAAGACGTTTTGGGCAAATATGCCGGCTCCGCGGCCGTGGAATGCTTTGGCGTGGTAGGCATGGCTTCTGTCAATATGAAGGACGGAATCGTCAAGCTGCTGAAAAAGGACAATCTTCGGCACGGGGTCAATGTGTCGATCGAGGACGGCAAGCTCGTGATCGAGCTGCACATTATCGTTGCCTACGAGGTCAGCATTCTGGCTGTGGCGGAAAATCTGGTAGATAATGTGAAGTACAAGGTAGAAGAGTACACCGGTATGGAAGTAGGAAGGATTGTTGTATGTGTAGAAGGGGTCAAGGTAATCAACTAACTGTTAATTTTGATTTGGAGGAAAGCGTTTTGGTAATTAAGACGATTGGTGCTGCCGAAATACAGAAATTTTTCCTGGCGGGGGCAAATGCGATAGACGCCAAAAAAGAAACGATCAACGATCTGAATGTGTTTCCGGTTCCGGATGGGGATACGGGGACCAATATGACGATGACTATTATGGCGGCGGCTAAGGAAGTGGCGGCTCTTACAGACCCGGATATGAAGCAGGTGTGCAAGGCTATATCCAGCGGTTCCCTGCGGGGAGCCAGGGGAAATTCCGGCGTGATTCTTTCCCAGCTTCTGCGGGGATTTACAAAGGTAGCGGGCACGACGGAGCAGGCGGATGTGCGCGTTCTGGCGGACGCTTTTGAGCGGGCGGTGGATTCGGCGTACAAAGCCGTCATGAAGCCCAAGGAGGGCACGATTCTCACCGTGGCCCGGTGCGGAGCCCAGAAGGCGGTCGAGATGGCGGAGCGCACGGACAATATTATTGAGATGATCAATTCCGTGATCCTTCACATGCGGGACGTGCTGGATCAGACGCCGGACATGCTGCCGGTGTTAAAAGAGGCCGGCGTAGTAGATTCTGGCGGCGAGGGTCTCTTAGTCATTCTGGAGGGGGCTTATGACGCTCTTCTGGGAAAAGACGTAAGTTATGAGATTGAGCCGGAAAAAACGCCCGATTCTCCCGCCGCGGGCGTCCGCGCGGTGGAGAATGCGGATATCCGGTACGGATACTGCACGGAATATATCATTATGCTGGAAAAATCGTTCGGTTCCGAGGAGGAAAAGAAGTTCAAGGCCTATCTGGAATCCATTGGGGATTCCATCGTGTGCGTGGCGGACGAGGATGTGGTGAAGGTGCACGTCCACACCAACGATCCGGGCCTCGCCATTCAGAAGGGGCTCTCTTACGGATCTCTGACCAGCATGAAGATTGACAACATGCGGGAAGAGCACAATGAGCGCGTGATTTTCCAATCGGAGAAAAATGCGGAAAAAAATAAAAATACAGAGAATAACGAGGAAAAGGAAAAGCGGACAAAGAACGGATTTATCTGCGTGTCTGTGGGAGACGGCCTGGATGAGATTTTCCGCGGGCTGGGAGCGGATAAGATCATTGCGGGAGGACAGACCATGAATCCCAGCACGGAGGATATTCTGGAGGCGATTTCAGAGATAAACGCCGACACAATATTTATTTTCCCGAATAACTCCAACATTATTCTGGCGGCGGAGCAGGCGAGGGATCTGACAAAGGACAAGCACGTCGTCGTGATTCCGTCTAAAAATATCCCGCAGGGGATTTCCGCGCTGATTCAGTTTTCCGAGGGCCTGTCCCTGGAGGAAAACGTAAAGTCTATGGAGAGCGGAATGAAAGCTGTGAAGTCCGGGCAGGTCACTTATGCCGTGCGGGATACGTCCATGGATGGCAAGACCATTAAGGCCGGAGATATTATGGGACTTACTGATAAGACGATCGAGGTTGTGGGAACCGATGCGGCGGAGACGGCGGCGGAGCTTTTGAAGAAAATGATTGACGATGAATCCGAGGTCGTCACGATTTATTATGGAGAGGGCGCTTCCGAGGAGGACGCGAACCGGGTCGCCGATCTGCTGGGAGAAACGGGGAAGGATCTGCAGGTTGACGTGGAGTATGGCGGACAGCCTCTGTATTATTTCTTCCTGTCCGTGGAGTGAGGAAATGTATGAAAGATAAAAAGCGAGGGAAGTTTATTATACTGGGCGCGGTGTTTGCGGCGCTGCTCATCGCGTTTTTGATCTATTTCTTTTACGTGCGCGCCTATAATAACCGGGAGTGGAGCCTCGTATCGCCCATGGGGAGCGATGTGTGTACGCTGGAGATTTATCCGCGGGGCGGGGAGACGGATTCCTGGGTCAAAAACGTGGAGAAAAAGGGGGAGCCGACGGTATCTTATACCGGCATGATCTATGAGGGAAAGGTTACCAATCACAGTTCCAGCGAGATCAAGGAATGGAGGCTGAAAATTGACGTCACTACCGAGTGCTACCTGAATAACGCGTGGTGCGGCCGATTGGAGATTCACCAGTTCCGCGATGACGCGGAGAAGGTGCAGACACTGGATCTTCGAAATTACGGGGATGAAACTATTACGCTGGAGCACAGGATCGAGGGGCAGGATCTGATGATACATATGCTGCCAGGCGATTACATGGTCTATCTGCCGGATGAGGCCGCCAACGAATTTCCCATTGCGGCCAGTCGCAATGCCGCCGGTCAGGAGGAGGCTGAGGAAGAGGAGAGCGCGGTCGTGATCGGCATGATTTTTTACTATCAGACAGAAGACCGGCTTGCCTTTAATAATTTTGACCTTCAGTACTACCTTCAGAAGGATATGACGCAGGATATTTGGTTCCGCCTGCTAATGGCAGCGTTTCTGCTCTGGCTTCTGGTGGCAATCAACATGACGGCCGTGGAGCTCAATATGCGCAAGGCGAGACAGCGCATGCAGCAGGACGCTAAGATTATCGAGCAGTCGCTCAGCGTGTTTACCCGCTTTTTTGACGCCAAGGATCCCTACACGACGGGGCACTCGGAGAGGGTGGCGGAGTACTCCCGGCTGATCGCGGAGCGAATGGGATTTTCCGAGGAGGAGTGCAAGAGGATTTACTATATCGCGATGATGCACGACTGCGGCAAATTTTTCATTCCCGATGAGATTCTGAAAAAGCCGGGAAAGCTCACGGATGAGGAGTTCGAGGTGATCAAGACTCACACCGTGAAGGGAGCGGAGCTGCTCAATGATTTCACCTCGCTGGAGGGGATAAAGGACGGCGCCCTGTACCATCATGAGCGCTACGACGGCAAGGGATATCCGAGCGGCAAAAAGGGAGAGGAGATCCCGCTGATCGGACGGATCATCTGCGTGGCGGATTCTTTTGACGCCATGAACAGCCGCCGGTGCTACCGGGATAAGCTCACGGAGGAACATATTATATCTGAATTTGAGCGGAATCGGGGCAGGCAGTTCGATCCCGGGGTCGTGGATTGCTTTCTGGAGATTGCCCGGGATCTGATCCAGCGGTCGGAAGCGGCGGATTATGTAGAACAGAAGAGTACAATCTAAAAAGGGAGGTGATCGGATGCCTAGCAATGGAGAAATTATTAAGGATGTAGTTGAGCGGTTTCAAAAGATACAGTTTCATATGATAAACGCGAAGGAAGAA
>CANPZR010000117.1 GCA_947589175.1 uncultured Lachnospiraceae bacterium
GCGTTTAAGGGAGCGGCCAAGGAGACCCGCTCGTTAGAGCCTTCCGGCGGAGCGGCGGACAATTATAAGTTCCTATACCAGAAAGGAGTTCTTGCCGTTACCAGGCGTGAAGCCAGGGCTGGCGTGAGCGGCCAGTACGACATCACCGGCGACATGACGGATACCGGATGGTATTCTTCCCAGATCCGCCTTGCGCCCAAAGAGGGATTCGTGTTCTCCATGGATGAGGACGGGGCGGATTTAAGGGATGAATTTGTCCTCGACAAAGACACGGATGCGGGAGTACTCCGGTTCTATGTGATGAACCGGGAGAGCCATGAGATTTACAGGCAGAGCGTTCTGGAATATAAGATGGACCGGGTAGTTCCGGAGCTTCAGGGCATTACGGACGGCGGCACATATACCGCCAATACGATGGATGTTGTGGTGCAGGATGATTACCTCGCCAATGTGACAGTAAATGGAGTATCTCAGCCTGTGAACGGCAGCCAGTCGGTTGTCACTCTCCGGGCCGACCAGGAGAGGACGGCATTTGTCATAGTGGCTACGGATTACGCCGGAAATGCCGCAAGCGCCAGCATTACGCTGAATCAGCTGGAAAAACTTCCGGTGGGGGACGACGAGTGGGAAGGCTTTGAGGATGAGCCTCAGGCAGAGCCCACCGCTACGCCAAAGCCGGGAACGTCTTCCCAGGGGTCGTCAGGAAGTATAACGACTGAAAATGAAGATGGAACTGTGAAGAAAAAGGTAAAGGTAAAGAAGGGCGCGCCGGAGACGGCGATTACCACTAAGACGTCCCAGATTGCGCAGTCCGTTCTCAGCGTGGGAGAGCAAAAGGCGGTGTCCCAGGGAAGCAATGCCAATGTGGAGATTCAGGTCAGCAGTATTGACAGCGCCGTGAGCCAGGCGGATAAGGAATTGATTATTTCTCACTTAAATGGATATACTGTGGGAGAATATCTGGATCTTACACTTTGGAAGACGGTGGGCAGCAGCAATCCCAAGCAGGTGCATAAGATCAACGATCCGCTGGCAGTCACCATTACCATTCCGGGAACGCTGCGGAGAAACAGCGCCACATCGGAGCGCAAATATGCAATCATTCGGGTACATAATGGAGCGGCCGTGCTCTTGAAGGATCAGGATTTTGCGACCAATACCATAACCTTTTACACAGACCGCTTCTCCACCTATGCGCTGATCTACAAGGATGTGAAGAACGAGGTGACAGAGGGAAGCGGCGGATCTGCAGGTGTGAAACAGATAGAGATCAATTCGGGAAGCGGCGGTTCTGCCGGAAAGGTGACGGTGAGCCAAAAATCGTCCGACCCCGATTCCTCTCGTTTGATAGAGGGAGATCCGGTCTCCCTGCAGGCAAAGGACGCAGAGGACAGTTATCATCCGCTGACGCCTGAGATGGGGGACGATACGCCGGTAGAACTGCTGTTAATTCTGATG
This sequence comes from uncultured Lachnospiraceae bacterium, assembly GCA_947589175.1. GTDB lineage: Bacteria > Bacillota > Clostridia > Lachnospirales > Lachnospiraceae > Eubacterium_F. The sequence continues at coordinate 1,459 of CANPZR010000117.1, forward strand.
GCCGCGGCGTTTGCCGCCATGATCGCGGCAGGCGCGCTGCGCTTCAGAATCAGCAGAATCAAAAAACAGTGACAAAAAATCAGTCAGAGAGGTTGTTATGAAAACAGTCAGGACTTGCCTGCGGGACCGGAAGCTCCCGGTCTACACAAAGGGCGAAGAAATATTTAACATGGTTTCCCACATCGTGGGCGGAGCATTTGCCATTGCGGCGCTGACGCTCTGCGTGATTTTCGCGGCCATTTACAGCGACGCGTGGGGCGTTGTGGGCGCGGCAATCTACGGCGGCACCATGGTGGTCCTGTACACCATGTCCAGCATATACCACGGCCTGCACAGAAATACGGCCAAAAAGGTGTTTCAGGTCATCGACCACTGCACGATTTATTTCCTGATCGCGGGGACCTACACGCCGGTGACGCTGGCGGGACTGAGGCCGAATCATCCCGTGTATGCCTTTGTGCTGTTCGGCATCGTCTGGGCCTGCTGCTTTACGGCGGCGACCCTCACGGCGATTGACCTGAACAAATACAAGCTCCTGTCCATGATCTGTTACCTGGCGATGGGCTGGTGCGTGATTTTCTTCATCAAGCCCACGATTGAGTGCCTGGGCGTGGGGGGGACGGTGTTTCTCGTCACGGGAGGACTTGCCTATACGATTGGAGCCATTTTGTACGGAATCGGCAAGAAGAAAAAATATGTGCACTCGGTGTTTCACCTGTTTGTGTTAGCGGGGAGTATATTGCATTTTTTCATGATCTTATTCTATGTTATTATAAAATAGATGGGAAATACGAAGTAAACGGAGGTCAATCATGGTAGTAGAACCAAAGGTAAAAGGATTTATCTGTACGACGGCGCATCCGGCGGGGTGCGAGGAGAGCGTCAGAAGGCAGATCGCATATTGCAAGGAGAAAGGAACCGTCGAGGGCCCGAAGAAGGTGCTGGTAATCGGCGCGTCCACGGGCTACGGGCTGGCCAGCCGCATTGCCGTGACATATGGCTACGGGGCGGATACCATCGGGGTATCGTTTGAAAAAGAGGCCACGGGCAAGAGGACGGCCACGGCCGGATGGTACAATACGGCAGCCTTTGAGAAAATGGCGGCGCAGGACGGACACTATGTGAAATCCTTTAACGGAGACGGCTTTTCGAAAGAAATGAAGGAGCAGGTCATTGAGACAATCCGCAGCGACTGGGGACAGACGGACATGGTGGTGTACAGCATGGCGGCGCCGAGAAGGACGCTGGCGGACGGCACGACGGTTTCCAGCGTGTTAAAGACTGTGGGCGAGGCATTTACCAACAAGACGATTAACCTGAAAAATAATGAGATTACCGAGGTGACCGTGCCGGTGGCGACGGACGAGGAAGTTCAGAACACTGTCAAGGTCATGGGCGGCGAGGACTGGGAGGACTGGATCCGCGCGCTCGCCGATGCGGGGGTGCTTGCGGACAACGCGGTCACGCTTGCCTATTCCTACATCGGCCCGGTGGTGACGCATCCCATTTACAAGGACGGCAGCATCGGCCAGGCCAAAAAGCACTTGTATAACACGTCGGTAAAGCTGACCGAGGAGTTTGCTGACCGGGGACTGAAGGCGTACATCTCGGTCAACAAGGCGCTCGTGACACAGAGCAGCGCGGCGATTCCCATTGTGCCGCTCTACATCTCGTTAGTGTATCAGGTGATGAAAAAAGAGGGACTTCACGAGGGGTGCATCGAGCAGATGTATCGTCTTTTTACCGATAAGCTGCCGAAAAAGGAAGTGGACGAGGCGGGACAGTTCCGGCTGGACGACTGGGAGCTAAAAGACAGCGTGCAGAATCAGATTGCCGCCGTCTGGGACAAGGTGACCACGGAGAATATAAAAGAGTACGGCGACATAGACGGGTTCTGGGAGGATTTCTACCAGATGTTCGGCTTCCGCTATGACAACGTGGATTACAGCGCGGACGTGGAAATTTAAGAGGGGAGATTTTCTCCATAATAAAAAGAGAAAAAAATAAGAGCAAAAAAACTGCCGGCCTGCGAGATCGGATTCGCAAATCGGCAGCTTTTGCTTTATTTTGTCTGAAAAAGGCTCGCCCTGCGCGGAGCAGGCTGCTGCGCACGGATGGGAGAACAGTTTTTTACTGTGAAGTTTTATAACTGTGAAATGACAAACATATCGTAAATCGCGTTGATGGCGTCGTTAAAGTCTTCGTTTTTCACGCCGATGATGATATTGAGTTCACTGGAGCCCTGGTCGATCATCTTTACATTGATGTGGGCGTGCGCCAGAGCGGAGAACAGCCTTCCCGCCGTACCGCGCGTGCTTTTCATGCCGCGTCCCACAACGGCGATTAGCGCCAGGTCGGACTCCAGCTCGATGGAATCCGGGTGCGCCAGGTTGTTGATGTCCGCGATGACGGTCTGCTCCTTCTCGGCAAATTCGTCCTGATGAACGAAAATCGTCATCGTGTCGATGCCGGAGGGCATGTGCTCAAAGGAGATGCCGCTGTCCTCAAAGGCCTGCAGCACCTTGCGCCCAAAGCCGATCTCCGAGTTCATCATGTCCTTTTCGATGTTGACGGCGACAAAGCCCTTCTTTCCGGCGATGCCGGTGATGGTGTACGCCGGAATCCGGCAGGTGCTCTCCACAATCATGGTGCCGTCCTCATCCGGCGCGTTGGTATTGCGGATGTTGATGGGGATGCCCACCTTTCTCACCGGGAAAATAGCGTCCTCGTGGAGCACCGAGGCGCCCATGTAGGCTAACTCCCGCAGCTCCGAATAGGTGATGGTGTGGATGATCTCCGGATTCTTGACTACGCGGGGATCTGCCACCAGGAAGCCGGACACGTCGGTCCAGTTCTCATAGAGGTTGGCGTTCACCGCCTTTGCCACCAGAGAGCCGGTGATGTCTGAGCCGCCCCGCGAAAAGGTGATGATGGTTCCGTTTGCCGACGCGCCGTAGAAGCCCGGAATGACTGCGCGCTCGTGTGCCGAGAGGCGCTCGGCTAAGAGCTTGTTGGTCTTTTCGGCGTCTAACGTCCCGTCCTTGTGAAAGCGGATGACGTTCGCGGCGTCCACAAACTCATAATCCAGATACTTCGCCATAATCTTACCGTTCAGGTACTCGCCCCGGGAGGCGGCGTACATCTCGCCCGCTTTGGAGATGAACTGCTTTTTTATCGTCTCAAAATCTTCCTCTAAAGAATAGTTCAGCTTCAGTCCCCGGATAATCTCGTTGTACCGGTCCTTGATCTGTCCGAACTGCTTGTTGAAGGCCTGGCCGTTCTCCGCCAGATGATAGCACTGGTAGAGCAGGTCGGTGACCTTCGCGTCGCTGCTGTAGCGCTTGCCGGGGGCGGAGGGTACCACGTAGCGGCGGGATTTGTCCGCGCGGATGATATCTCCTACTTTTATGAACTGCTCGGCGCTCGCCAGCGAGCTTCCGCCGAATTTAACTACTTTTTTCATATTCTCTAATCTCCATTTACTTAATTTTAATCTTTATTCCGGAGCGTTTACGCGACGGGGCGATGAGAAAACTGCGTATGCAGTTTCTCATCTGCTATCCATAGCGAACTGCGTTCGCTTTACTATTTTGTGACGTTCCGGCACAAATAGTATTGTGAAAAATAAGCTATCGAGCTTATTTTTCACAATACTTATTATAGTAAACCACGTTTTTTTTGAATTTTCAAGATTTTTTTGTGAAAACGTGTTTTTTCTGTTATAATTTCTAATATCGGGGGAGACGCGGGGCTTTGTCTTGTGTGCGGGAGGGCCGTGGGGCATGAATCATGAATGGGCAATTTGCAATATTGTGAGAGTAAGAGATGGAGAGGAGGGACGGGCGGATGGAGAGAATCACGCTCTATTCAATTTCCTATTATAAGAAAAATATGTTCCGGGGCAGTTACCGGGGCATGAATTTCCACATTCAGAAGGGCGGCAGCGACGAGGAGCCGGTTCTTGCAGTGCAGGCCTGGAAGGGACCCTACATTCTGGAGAAGACGGAAGAGGAGGTCGTCACCGAGGAATTTCCGTTCAGCGACGAGGGGCTGGCGGCGGCGGACGCGTGGCTGGAGGGCGAACAGAAAATCCTCTGCTTGTAACTTTTCAAAAAAATGTGTATAATTAAAACAGTACATATGTACATACGTAAAAACGCGCATAATGAATGGGATAATTGTAATGGAGGATTAGCGTGAAAAATCACGCTGATGCGCTCCAGAACGGAGGTATAAAATGACGAAAATTGATATTTTTTCCGGCTTTTTGGGAGCTGGAAAGACGACACTGATCAAGAAGCTGATTAAGGAGGCATTTACCGGGGAGAAGCTGGTGCTGATTGAAAATGAATTTGGAGAGATCGGCATCGACGGAGGATTTTTAAAGGACTCCGGCATCAACATTACGGAGATGAACTCCGGCTGCATCTGCTGCTCGCTGGTGGGCGATTTCGGCACGGCGCTGCAGGAGGTCCTGGACAAATACTCGCCGGACCGCATTATCATTGAGCCGTCCGGCGTGGGCAAGCTGTCGGATGTGATCCGGGCGGTATCCGCTATTCAGGAAAAGAATCCGGATGTGAAGATGAACGGCTACGTCACAGTGGCGGACGCCACCAAGTGCAAGATGTACATGAAGAATTTCGGCGAGTTCTACAACAACCAGATCGAGAGCGCCAAGACCATCGTGCTCAGCCGCACCGGAAAGATTTCCGATGAGAAGCTGGAGCTCGCGCTGTCGCTGATCCGCGAGAAAAATGACAGGGCCGTCATTATCACTACGCCCTGGGAGGAGATTACCGGCGAGCAGATTCTGGGCGCCATTGAGGAGAGCAACTCTTTAGAGATTCAGCTCTTGGAGGAAGAGGACATCTGCCCGGAGTGCGGATGCCACCACGATCACAGCCATGGTCATGACCATCATCACGAGCACGACCATGAAGAGCATGACCATCACCACGACCACGATCATGAGGACCACGATCATCACCATGAGCACGACCATGAAGAGAACGGGCATCACCATGACCACGATCATGAGGATCACGGTCACTGCTGTCATCACGATCACGACCATCACCACCATCACGCGGACGACGTGTTTACCAGTCTGGGAATAGAGAGCGCCAGAAAGTACAGCGAGGATGAGCTTACCGATATTTTGAAGAAATTGTCGGCGGAGGACGCCGGATACGGCAATATCCTGCGTGCCAAGGGAATCGTGCCCGCGACGGAGGGAGAGTGGTTTCACTTCGATTTGGTACCGGGCGAATACGAGGTGCGCCGCGGCGGGGCCGACTACACGGGACGCCTCTGCGTGATCGGCGCGGAGCTGAAAGAAGCTGAGATACGCGAACTGTTTCACGCGTGATCGGCGCGGAACTAAAGGAAGCTGAAATTCGCGAGCTGTTTCACGCGTGATAGATGTAAAAAAGTTCTGATTACAAGGGGAAAGGAAGACTTTTATGTTTGGAAATCGAGATATACCGGTCTATCTGTTTACCGGATTTTTGGAGAGCGGCAAGTCCACCTGTATTGAGGAAATACTGGAGGAGGGGAATTTTGAGGACGGCCTGCGGACGCTGTTTCTTCTGACCGAGGAGGGAGAGAAAGAGATCAACGAGGATCTGCTGCGGTTCAACAAAATCAGCACCGTGACCATTGAGGACGAAGACGATCTGACCGAGGAGCGCTGCTACGCGCTGGTAAAGCAGCACAAGCCTGCCAGAATCATGATCGAGGTCAACGGCATGTGGGACATGAACCGGCTGATCAATGAAACAATTCCGGAGAACTGGGTCATTGTCCAGACATTTACCACCGTGAACGCAGAGACATTCCAGATGTACATTAACAATATGAAATCTCTGCTGATGGCTCATTTTACCTATTCGGATCTGGTAATCTTCAACCGATGCACGGCGGACATGAACAAGGCCTCCATGCGGCGCAACGTAAAAGCCATCAACCGCCGGGCTCAGGTACTTTTTGAGTCCGGGGACGGCAGCGTGGAGAGCAACATCGAGGAGGAGCTTCCCTTTGACGTAAACGCCAGGGAGATTACGCTGGAGGA
>CANPZR010000118.1 GCA_947589175.1 uncultured Lachnospiraceae bacterium
ATTTTCCTCCTACTACTTGTTTTGCGAAGCAAAATCCGCTTTTCTATTTTACTATTTCCCGATAAAAAGTGCAACAATCGTTTAACGTATTTTAAACGTCGCCGTCTTTGTCCCCCGGTAATTTCCCTTTCCCTTGACCGTCACCGTGGCCTTTCCCTTCGATCGGTTATTCCGATAAATAATGCGGTAATCCTTTTTCCTTTGCAGCGTAATGCCATTCATCTTTACCGTAAAATAAGGCTTTACGTTGTTTCCCGTATAGGAATACACCTTAGCCAGGCCGTTGATCTTCGCGTTTTTTATCTTGGCCCTCTTGATCTTAAAGGTCTTCACAACGCTTCCATTATAATTTCCCGTGCCCTGCACCACCACAGAAGCCTTTCCCGCTTTTTTATTATAAAAATAGGAAACCGTATAATCTGTCTTTTTCTTCAGATTCGACGCGTCCAGGACCACCTGCACATCCGGCTTGATTTTCTTGCCTGTGTAGGAATACTCGGACTTGATTCCCTTCACATCCGCCGTCCCGATCGACCGCTTGCGGATTGTAAACGTCTTCTTAATCGTCCCGGTATAATTGCCGACGCCCTTTATGAGAATCTTACCCGTCCCCGCGCCGGTATTGGCTGAGTAGGCCACCGTATAATCGGCTCCCTGCCGCAGCGTCTCTCCGTTCAGCGTCAGCACAACGGCCGGTTCCACCGCCTGTCCCATATAAGTATAGTCCGCGATGCCCGTCAGCTCCGCCTTCTCGATAGAAGTCTCGTAGGTGGTAATCTTGCTCTCCGCCTCCGTCAGAACGCTGTAATTGGTCACCTGGGCCTGGTACTCGGCCGGCAGCTTGTCATAAGCGGCCCGGGCAGCGTCGATCCGTGGCTTCGCGTTGACATTTACCGTGCCGATGGCGTCGATCAGGTCGATGGCGTTCTGCACCTCATTGACCTTCAAAGTATCCAGCTGCTTTTCCGCCATAGACAGCGCCGTCGCCCAGCTCTGCCCCACATAGGCCTTGGCCTTTTCATTCAGCGCGTCGTAATCCGTCCGAATGGCAGCAATCGTCTTTTCATCCTCTAAGGTAAAATTGCTCCGCACGGCCTCGATCCGGCTCCGAATGTCGCTTGCCGCCTTCGTATCGGCATACAGCGCATCCAGCACGGAAATATTGTAAATCTGCTTTTTCTGCTCCTCGTCCATGCCGCTGTACTGAGCCCGCATCTCTTCCATCTGAATCAGCTTCGAGCACATCATGGCGTCAGTCACTCCCGACAGATCCCGGATGTTGCGCACCATATTGTACACAAACGTCTCCTTGTCCAGCGTCGCGCTGTTTTCCACCAGATCGGCGATTCCGTTAATATCCTTGTAGGCGCTGATAAAGGACTGGTACGCGCGGTAAGCGGCCTCATAGCGGGTCGAAAATCCCTCGTAATCCGCCTCTGTCGCCAGCACGCCGATGTCGTTAATCGCCTTGACCGCCTCGTCCCTCTTGGAAAATATCGCGCCCGTCGTGTCCAGCTTCGCCTTGTAGGAAGCCGGCAGAAGCGCCTGCTCTTCCTTGCCCATGGCGTTATAGGTCTGATACGCCCGCATGAACCCGGATAAATCCTGGGTACTGGTCGGGGCGTCCGGCATCATGTCCAGATCGTCCTCTAACTGCGTAATCTTCCCTGTCATGGTCAGCAGGCTGTTGATATTTGTTCCGTTATAGAGATCGTAAACCGATATCTGATAGGTGCTTTTTCCCGCCTTGTCGATAGCCTCCGTCAATGTCTGAATCCGTCCCCGGACCTCCGGGCTCACCTCCGAGAAGTCGCCCACATCGTGATAAGCCACCTCTACATCCCGGTAATAGGCCGCCCTGTCGTAAGACGCGTAATTAGTAATCAGACCGTCCCTCACCGATCTGGGCAGACATTTCTCATATCGCACATTCTGCCTCAGCTGGGCGTACTTGTTCTGATACGCTTCCATAGCCTCGTCCGCACTCGTCATCTGTCCGACAAAAATAACATAATCCCCTTCGTTCCGGCCCGCTCCCGGCAGCTCGATCTGGTTGATTGCCACAATAGCCCGATCCGCGCTCTCAACAAGCTCAGTCAGCTGGTCAATGCTGTTGACCTTCTCCACATCCATCAGCTGCTTGACCTCATCGGACGCGCTGCTGTAGACAGCCATGACCTGCCCGTACGCGCTCCGCGTAAACGGCTGGCTCATAAGGCCGTCGATCCTGCCCTCGATTTCCTTCGCCTTATCCTGGTTCTCATCTCCCCCCTCCTGCAGCAGCTCGCTGCCGGCCGCCGACTCCGCGCGCGTCCGGTCCGCCGGAAGCATGCCGAGAACCAGGGAAACGGCAACAGCCAGGGAAATCAGCCCTTTTCTCACATTCATCATCCTTTCTCTCTGTCACTGTAAAACATACTTAAGTTTATTTTACCTGTTCAGAATAAAAATAGCAACAAGAAATCCTTTTATTTCTCTCAAAAATCTGATACAATGGTACATGGTCTGACAACAGACAAAAGATTAGTTTTGTGTCGGAGCGCCACAGACTTCTGTCGCTGCGCTCCAGAATGGAGGATACTATGTCAAAAAAGAAAGGTTCACTTCTCAGCTACCGCCCGGACATCAAGGTTGTAGACGCCACGATCCGGGACGGCGGGCTTGTCAACGATTTTCATTTCAAAGATGAATTTATCAGAGATCTCTACATCGCCAACGCAGAGGCCGGTGTGGATTATATGGAGTTCGGCTACAAGGCTTCCAAAGACATTTTCAACGAGAGCGATTTCGGCCCGTGGAAATTCTGCGACGAGGATTCCATCCGGCGGATTGTGGGCGACAACGACACCGACATGAAGATTTCCGTCATGGCGGATGTGGGACGCTGCAATTACAAGCGGGACATTCTCCCCAAATCGGAGAGCGTTATCGACCTGGTGCGCATCGCCACATACATCAATACAATCCCGTCGGCGATTCACATGATCGAGCACTGCCATAACCTGGGATACGAGACCACGGTCAACATCATGGCCATTTCCAACGCCAAGGAGGCCGAGGTCAGCGAGGCCCTGGAGCTGATCGGCCAGAGCCCCGTAGACGGCATCTATCTCGTGGACAGCTACGGCTCCCTCTACATGGAGCAGGTGGACGATCTGGCGGACAAATATCTCGCCATGGCGGAGGAACACGGAAAATTCGTGGGAATCCACGCCCACAACAACCAGCAGCTCGCGTTTGCCAACACGATCACCGCTCTGACAAGGGGCGTCAGCTATCTGGACGCCACCGCCAGCGGCATGGGACGGGGCGCCGGGAATTGCTCCACGGAACAGCTGTTAGGATTTCTGAAAAATCCCAAGTACAGCATTATTCCTATTTTAAAATTCCTGGAGAAGCACATTGAGCCGCTGAAAAAAGAAGGCGTCGTATGGGGCTACAACATCCCCTATCTGCTCACCGGCCAGATGAACCGCCACCCGCGCAGCGCCATTGCCGCCACCAAGCAGGAGCGGACCGATTATCTGAACTTCTATCTGGAACTGAACGATAAGGACTGATCCGGCGCCTGCGATGGCGCGACCGGACGAAATAAATCCACCGGACGCCTGCGATGACGCAGCCGGATGAAACAGGAGAAAACCATCAAAAAGGACTGCCGCTTTACGGTACAGAATCCGTAAAACAGCAGTCCTCCTTTATGCTTTTTATTTTTAATATTTTTTCTAAATATCTTTTAAAATCTGTCTCGATGATGTTTTTCTAATCAGGCATTGCCCGCGTTTTTGTAAATATCCAGCATCGGCATGAGCACCGCTCCGATGATACTTCCCACGAGCAGGGCCAGAATAATGATAACGGCGGGCTCCATAGCCGTCGTCAGCGCCTTCGTGGCCTCCTCCACCTCGGCCTCATAGTACTCCGCCACCTTGTCTAACATCTGTTCGGTAGTACCTGTCTCCTCGCCGATTTTTAACATATGGGTGACCATCGGCGGAAATACTCCCGACGCCTCCAACGGCTCCGACATGGGAATACCTTCCATGACCTCCTCCCGGCATCCCTTGATGGCCTGCCGGATCACGCGGTTAGAAACTACGTCCGCCACAATATCCAGAGCCTGCACGAGCGGCACGCCGGACATAATCAGGGTAGACATGGTCAGCGAGAACTTGGCCGCCGCGTTTTTTATGGAAAAATTCTTAAACATGGGAATTTTCAGCGCGACCATACTGGTAAATTTCTTGCCCGGCTCGGTTCCCTTGGCGTACATCAAAAGCGAGAAAAATACGATGATTCCAATAATCAGCCCCACAATGTGGTCCACCACAAAATCGCTGGCCGCGATGACCGCCAGGGTCAGTCCCGGCAGCTCCTCTCCCATGGAATCGAACGCCGACTGGAAGTTGGGAATAACGGTAGTCAGCAGCACGATCACGACGATGACCGCCACGATCAGCACCACAATCGGATAAATCATGGCCGAGCGCACCATGGACGTCAGCTTCATATCCTTGTCAAACTGGTTGCACACACGGTCAAAGGCAATCTCCAGATTACCGGTGGCCTCGCCCGCCGCCACCATGTGAATCAGAAGCTCCGGGAACACCTTGCCCTCCGCACGCATGGCGTTAGCCAGGGTATCGCCCTTTTCCACATTGACCTGAACGTTGAAAAGCGCTTTTTTCAGATATTTATTCTCCGTCTGATCCTGTACCATGCGGAGTCCGTCAATAACCGTAACGCCGGCTGTGAGGATACTGTAAAACTGCTTGCAGAAAATCGTGATGTCCTTTTTCTTCACCGGATTGCCGATGGTAATATTCCAGTTGGCGTCCGAGAGCGCGTTGGACTCCTTGATGTCCAGAACGATGGAGCCGTCGCCCTTCAGCCTGGCGATGGCCTGCTCCTCCGAGGAGGACTCTAACACGCCCTTTTTCTCTTTGCCGTATTTATCGGTAATATGATACTTGTATTTTGCCACGATCCATCACCCTCTCTAAAATAACCTTCTGGCCAGATTGTTCTTATCCTGCGCGAATTGAAGCGCTTCTTCCTTCGTGATCCGGCGCTTGTCGTAGAGCTCCGTCAGCGCGTCGTCCATCGTAATCATTCCGAGCTGTCGGCTGGTCTGTATGATGGACGGAATCTGGTGGGGCTTCGCCTCGCGGATCAGGTTCCGGATCGCGCTGGTGGCGTACATGATTTCAAAAGCGGCCACGCGTCCCTTTTTGTCCGCCGTGGGCAGAAGCTGCTGGGAAATAATGGCCTCCAGAAGCGTCGCTAACTGAATCCGGATCTGCGCCTGCTGGTGCGTCGGGAACACGTCGATAATACGCTCGATCGTGGGCACGGCTCCGATGGTGTGCAGGGTGGAGAACACAAGGTGTCCGGTCTCCGCCGCCGTCACCGCCGTAGAAATGGTGTCCAGATCGCGCATCTCTCCTACCAGGATAATATCCGGATCCTCGCGCAGCGCCGCGCGCAGCGCCGCCGCGTACGACTGGGTATCGATTCCGATCTCTCTCTGGTTCACCACAGATTTGGCGTGGGTATGTAAGTACTCGATCGGGTCCTCCAGTGTAATAATATGCTTACTGTAGTTCTGGTTGATAATGTTGATCAGCGAGGCGAGCGTGGTCGATTTACCGGAACCCGTAGGCCCTGTCACCAGCACCAGCCCCCTCTTTTTAATCGTGAGCTCCAGCACCGACGGGGGAAGCCCCAGGCTCTCCGGCGCCGGAATGTCCGTGTTGACCAGACGGATTACAAAAGACAGGGTGCCCCTCTGCTTAAAAATATTGACACGGAAGCGCCCCACGCCCCGGACTGCGTAGGAAAAATCCACCTCGCCGTCGTGGTTAAATTTCTCCACCAGACGCCCCGGAATCATCTGCTCTACCAGGGCCTTTGTGTCCGGCGGCAGAAGCCGTTCATTGGTCAGGCTGATCAGTTCCCCATTTACACGGCATTTCGGCGGGATTCCCACCGACACATGAAGGTCGGAAGCGCCGATCTGCCTGGCTTTTGCCAGCAATTCATCAATTTTCATATTCCCTTGTTCCTTTCGCTGAAATTTATGATAACGGAGTGAAACCCGTATCCATACCGCGCGGATTTCACGCGGTTTCGGGTCTGTCACTTCGCGGCAATACGCTCTGCGCCATGCACTATAGTGTTCGCGGTAGTCCTTTAGTTTCGGGTCTGTCACTCCGCGGCAATACGCTCTACCTCCGCGATAGACGTGACGCCGTTTAATACCAGCTTCGCGGCCCCCAGCCGCAGCGTGGTCATTCCCTGCTGCATCGCCACCTTCTGTATTTCCTCAGCGCCGCCTCCGGCCGCCACGACCCGGCGGATCTCCGGCGTCACCGGCATGATCTCGTACACGCCGATGCGGCCTCGGTACCCGGTGCCGTTGCAGAACGCGCAGTTTCCGCCGCCCGGCTCATAGATGACCGGCGTGGCGCTGCCCCGCAGGCGGAGCCTCGTTTTATCCATATCTGTTATCTCATGTCCCTTTTTGCACTTCGGGCACAGCCGCCGCACCAGACGCTGGGCAATAATGCCCACCGTGGAATCCGCAATCAGATAGGGCTCCACGCCCATGTCCTCCATACGGGTGATCGTGCTGGCCGCGCTGTTGGTGTGCAGGGTGCTGACCACAAGGTGTCCGGTGATTGCCGCCTTGACGGCGATGCCCGCCGTCTCCTCGTCACGGATCTCACCGATCATGATAATATCCGGGTCCTGGCGCAGAATCGAACGCAGCGCCGACGCGAATGTCAGTCCCGCCTTTTCATTGACCTGCACCTGGTTGATGCCGTCCACATCGGCCTCCACCGGATCCTCTACCGTGATAATATTTACATCGCCGGAATTGAGCTCGCTGAGCACCGTGTACAGCGTCGTCGATTTGCCGGAACCGGTCGGCCCCGTCACCAGAATAATGCCGTGGGGATTATGTACCAGGGCGTCGAACCGCCGCAGCTCCTCCTCCGGGAATCCCAGTTCGCTCTTATCCCTCGTCAGCGCCGACTTGGAAGCCAGACGCATTACGATTTTTTCTCCGAATACCGTGGGCAGGCTGGACACACGGATGTCGTACTCCACCCGGTTGAACCGCTGGGTCATACGGCCGTCCTGCGGCGCGCGCTTCTCGGAAATGTTCATGCCGCTGATGATTTTGATACGGGCTACGATCGCGTTCAGAAGCTCCTTCTCATACCGCATCATCTCCTGCATGACGCCGTCGATCCTGAACCGCACCCGCACGCTGTCCTCCAGCGCCTCGATGTGAATATCGCTGGCGCGCTCGTTGACCGCCTGCTCAATAATTTTATTGACCAAAAGGACGATAGGAGCATTCTCCACCTCGTCGTTTTCTTCCTCATGCTTTTCTCTGGCGCTCTGCTGCTCCCTGCGCTCCTTGGAGTAGGCGTCCGCCATCTTGGCAACCTGCTCGTTGCCGTAATATCTCTCAATGCCGAAATGGATGTCCGAGGGCGTCGCCACCATCGTCTC
>CANPZR010000119.1 GCA_947589175.1 uncultured Lachnospiraceae bacterium
CGCGAGGGTGAGATTCACGCGCTGATGGGGGAGAACGGAGCGGGGAAGTCCACGCTCATTAAGGTTCTGACCGGCGTTTACGATCTGGAAGGCGGAGAAATCCAGATGGAGGGGAGCGGCAGCATTGTGAACCATTCTCCCCAGGATGCCCAGAACAACGGGATCAGTACAGTGTACCAGGAGGTCAACCTCTGCCCCAACCTGACTGTGGCGGAGAATCTTTTTATCGGCCGTGAGCCGAGGAAGTTCGGCATGATCGACTGGAAGACCATGAACCGCAAGTCCGAGGAGGTGCTGGAGAGCTTAGACATCCGCGTGTCGCCGACCCAGAGCCTGGACGAGTGCTCCATCGCCATCCAGCAGATGATCGCCATTGCCAGAGCGGTGGATATGAAGTGCCGCGTTCTGATTCTGGATGAGCCGACGTCCTCTCTGGATGACGACGAGGTGGAGAAGCTGTTCGTACTGATGCGCAGACTGAAATCCGAGGGCGTGGGAATTATCTTTGTCACCCATTTCTTAGAGCAGGTCTATGCGGTGTGCGACCGCATCACCGTTCTTCGGAATGGTACTCTGGTGGGCGAGTATGAGATCGAGAATCTCCCGCGCGTGCAGTTAGTTTCCAAGATGATGGGCAAGGATTTTGACGATCTGGCGGATATCAAGAGCGAGCATCAGCATGACGACCAGAAGCTGGAGCCGTTGATCGAGGCGAAGGGAATCGGCCACACCGGTACGATCCGTCCCTTTGACATCACGATCAACAAGGGCGAGGTCATCGGCCTGACCGGTCTTCTCGGATCCGGCCGTTCCGAGCTTGTCCGGGCCATTTACGGGGCGGATAAGGCGGACAGCGGCACGCTGAAGGTAAAGGGCCAGGAGGTGAAGATCAACACGCCTCTGGACGCCATGAAGGCGGGCATGGCCTATTTGCCGGAGGACCGCAAGAAGGAAGGTATTTTTGCCGATCTGTCCGTGCGCGAGAACATCATTATCGCGCTGCAGGCAAAGCGCGGCATGTTCAAGCTTTTGAGCCGGAAGCAGATGGAAGAATTCGCGGATGAATACATCAAGATTCTGCAGGTGAAGACGGCGAGCCGCGAGACTCCGATCAAGAGCCTCTCCGGCGGAAACCAGCAGAAGGTCATCATCGGAAGGTGGCTTCTGACCAATCCGGACTACCTGATTCTGGATGAGCCGACCCGTGGTATCGATATCGGTACCAAGACGGAGATTCAGAAGCTGGTTCTGCAGCTTGCCGATCAGGGCAAGGCAGTCACATTCATTTCCTCCGAGGTCGAGGAGATGTTGCGTACCTGCAGCCGCATGGCGGTTCTGAGGGACGGTAAAAAGGTAGGAGAGCTGGGCAGCGACGAGCTGTCGCAGGAATCCATCATGAAAGCAATCGCAGGAGGTGACAGCAATGACTGATACAAAGAAAAGCGGTTTTGATTTCCACAAGATTACGGGCCATCAGCTGTTCATGCCTGTGGTATGTCTTTTGCTGGTGCTTGTAGTCAATGTCATTAAGACGCCGGATTTCTTTAGCATAGGAATAGAGAACGGACACCTTTCCGGCTGGACCATCACGGTCATCAACCGCGCCTCGGAGCTTGTGATCCTGGCAGTGGGCATGACGCTTGTAACGGCGGCATCCGGCGGACAGGATATCAGCGTGGGCGCCGTGATGGCGGTGGCTGCGGCCGTGTGCTGCCAGATGCTCTCCGGCGGCGAGGTCAGCACGGAGACCCTGGCGACGCCGATTATCATCGCGGCGATCGCGGGTATTCTGGTTGCCGGCGTGTGCGGAGCCTTTAACGGCTTTCTGGTGGCCAATCTGGGCATACAGCCCATGGTCGCCACACTGATTCTGTATACGGCGGGCCGCGGTATCGCCCAGCTGGTGACAGCGGGTCAGATTACCTATATCCGCGTGGAGTCCTAT
This sequence comes from uncultured Lachnospiraceae bacterium, assembly GCA_947589175.1. GTDB lineage: Bacteria > Bacillota > Clostridia > Lachnospirales > Lachnospiraceae > Eubacterium_F. Next base: position 1,946 of record CANPZR010000119.1, read on the forward strand.
CAGAGAATAGGCGCGTATGTGGGCATTATCCCGACGCCGATTATCTTTGCCGTGGCGACGGTGCTCGTGGCATGGCTGGTGCTGAACAAGACGGCGCTGGGACTGTACATTGAGAGCGTCGGCGTAAACAGCAACGCGTCCCGGTTAGTCGGCCTCAACTCTACGACCATTAAGTTTTTGGCCTATGTGATCTGCGGACTTCTCGCAGGCCTTGCCGGCGTAGTCAATTCCGGGCGGATCTATTCGGCGGACGCCAACAACATCGGACTGAATCTGGAGATGGACGCCATCCTGGCGGTTGCCCTGGGCGGCAACATGCTCGGCGGCGGTAAGTTCAGCCTGGCGGGCTCCATTATCGGCGCGTATACGATCCAGGCCTTGACCACGACGCTTCTCGCGTTCGGCGTTCCTTCCGAGCAGATGCCGGTGTACAAGGCTGTGGTGGTAATCATCATCGTAGTGCTGCAGAGCCCGGTATATAAGAGAATGTTCCAGAATCTGAAAGCAAAGAGACAGTCGGCAAAGACAGCGACACAGGGAGGTGAGCAGTAATGGCGGCAAAAGCAATAAAACCAACGAAGAAATTTAACAGCAATACCTTTCTTTTCATGATCACCATCCTGCTGTTCGTAGTAATGTACGTGGCCGGCATGATTGTTTTTAAAGATCAGGGATTTGCGAAACCCCAGATGTTCTTGAATCTGTTTATTTCCAATGCGGGACTGATCGTCATTGGATGCGGCATGACCCTGGTAATGATCACCGGCGGAATCGACATCTCCGTGGGATCGGTGACGGCGCTCGTGTGTATGGTATCCGCCTACACCATGGAGAATAAGGGCATGAATCCCTACATGGCGCTGATTTTCTCGCTGGGAATCGGACTACTGTTCGGCCTTCTGCAGGGATATCTGGTTGCCTACCTGGAAATACAGCCCTTTATCGTAACGCTGGCGGGCCTGTTTCTGGGACGCGGTCTCACGGCCGTGGTCAGCGTGGATATGATTTCCATAAAAAATGAGCTGTTCAACAAATGGGCGACCTACAAGATCAATATGCCCTTTGGAACGACCAGCCGACGGGGAAAATTCATTCCGGCGTATATTTATCCGTCCGTGATCATCGCGATCCTCGTGGTGATCATCATCGCGATTATGCTGAAATACAGCAAGTTCGGCCGCAAGCTGTACGCGATCGGCGGCAACGAGCAGAGCGCCATGATGATGGGCCTGAATGTCAAAAAGACGAAATTCGAGGCGTATATCCTGGACGGATTTCTGGCAGGACTGGGCGGATTCCTGTTCTGCTTAAACAGCTGCGCCGGATTCGTGGAGCAGGCGAAGGGACTTGAGATGGACGCCATCTCCGCGGCGGTTATCGGCGGAACGCTTCTTTCCGGAGGTGTAGGTACCGTAGTGGGAACGCTTTTCGGCGTGCTGATCAAGGGTACGATCACCAGTCTGATCACTACCCAGGGAACCCTTTCCAGCTGGTGGGTGCGCATCGTGCTCTCCGCGCTGCTGTGCTTCTTCATCGTATTGCAGGCAATATTCGCTTCTATGAAGAAGAAGGGCAAGAAGATCAGCAAGAAAGAGGGCGGAGGCTCGCCGGGGGAGAAGACGGCGGCCGCAGGCTGATCCGACAGCCGGTTTTTCGTAAAGTAAAAGACAATTTTTCACCGGTCTCCGCGCGCTGCCTGTGCGCGGACCGGTGATTTTTAGGAGGGCATAATGAAGAAAAAATGCATGCGCCTGCTTGTGTGCCTGCTCGTGCTGTTCGGGCTGACGGCCTGTCAATCTGACGCCGGGGACGCCGGAAATGCTGAAAATACGGGCGGAAAGCAGACGGAAAAAAAGGAGGAGAAAAAAGCAATGGGAACGGTTCACGGAGAAATTGTTATAAAGGACTACGGAACGCTTCAATTTGAACTGGATGGCAACACGGCGCCCATTACCGTGAAAAACTTTGTCAAGCTGGCCAAGGACGGCTTCTACGACGGACTGACGTTTCACCGCATCATCAACGGATTTATGATGCAGGGCGGCGACCCGGACGGAAATGGAACCGGCGGTTCGGATGAGAACATCAAGGGAGAGTTTTCGGCCAATGGCGTGAAAAATGACATTTCCCATGTGAGGGGCGTTATGTCCATGGCGCGCGCCCAGGATCCCGACAGCGCGTCCTCCCAGTTTTTTATCGTGCAGCAGGATTCCACTTATCTGGACGGACAGTACGCGGCTTTCGGGAAAGTGACCGAGGGCATGGATATTGTTGACAAGATCTGCAAAGAGGCAGTGGATACAGACGGAAACGGTCTTGTGGCTCCGGATAAGCAGCCCGTGATTGAAAAAATCACTATTAAAGATTAAATAAACAGAGTGAAAGAGGGATATTTCTAAAAAAAAGAAAATATCCCTTTTTTTGATGCAAATATGATGCATTTTGGCGGTATAATATTCGCGTAGGGTACAAATTGCCAACAGGCCTTTTTGATATGCGAGGGGGGGAGAGCCTATGAATAAGATTCTGGTCGTGGAGGATGAAGAGCCGATTGCGAATCTGATTCGGATGAGTCTGAGAAACGCGGGGTATTTTTGCGATGTGGCTTCTACCGGCTGGCAGGGAGCCGACCGGATGCAGGCGGGCGGGTACGATCTGTGCCTGTTAGACATTATGCTGCCGGGCGTGGATGGATTTGAACTGCTGGAATACGCCAAGAGCCTGGATCTTCCGGTAATTTTTATCACGGCTATGGGAGAGACGGAAGATAAAGTCAGGGGGCTGCGTTCCGGAGCGGACGATTACATTGTAAAGCCCTTTGAGGTGATGGAGCTGGTGGCGCGGGTGGAGAGCGTGCTGAGGCGCTTAGAGAAGATTTCGGGCACTCTGGATGTGCTGGATCTGCACATCGACGTCAATTCGCGGACGGTGACAAAAAATGGAATTCCGCTGAAATTGACATTCAAGGAATTTGATCTGCTGGTTGTATTCGCCAGACATCCCAATATAGCGCTGAACCGGGAAATCATTTATGAGCAGGTATGGGGCGCGTCCTATATGGGAGACAGCCGGACGGTGGATCTGCACGTGCAGAGACTGCGCAGAAAGGCGGGGCTCGAGGGACATCTTGAATCCATATACAAGATCGGATATCGCTTTAGCGTATAGGAAAGGAGAAGCAGGTGAAGCTGTTTTGGAAGCAATTTATAATGATCATGTGTTTTTCCGTAGTGCCGCTGGCCATAGTGGGAAATGCCATGATTCAGATATCGTTTCAGGCGGCGCTGGACCGGGAAGTGGAGAGCAGCATAGAAGATATGGGAAATATCTATCATGTTCTTCTGACTTCGATTCAGAACATGCCGTATAATTATCCGGGACAGGACATCGCGGTTGCCGGTTTCGGCAGATCGCTTCAGAAAAACATGAATACTGCCCGGGATGAGATTATTATATATAACCGACAGCTCCGATTTATAATTTACAGCAACAGCAGCTACGCAAGCTCATCCCTGCGCGACAAGATAAATCTGGGGCGGCCGAAGCAGAACATGTGGCAGATTGCTGAAAATGAGGGACATTACTATCTGGAGTCCATGTGGCCGATCGTGGGAGGGCAGGAGGCGTACTGCCTGGAGATGCACCACAATCTGGACCGGATTTACCAGGACAGGGATTACATGACCTATATTTATATAATCGCCATGGTCGCTTTTTGGGGACTGATTTTTGTGGCGACGCTGCTTGTCTCCAATCGTTTTACGAAGCCCATACGGAAGCTTTCCCAGGCGGTCAGGGAGCTTGCGGGGGGAAATTATAAAAAGCGCATCCGTGTCCGGGGAAAAGACGAGGTGGCGGAGCTTGGGAGAGATTTTAACCAGATGGCGGAGCAGATCGAGAGCGGGATTGTCAGGCTGGAGGAAGATGGCAGGAGAAAAGAGGAATTTATCGCCGCCTTTTCTCACGAGCTGAAAACGCCCCTGACGTCAATCATCGGATATGCCGATGTGATGCGGACTATGAAGTTGCCGCAGGATCAGCAGTTTATGAGCGCGGAGTATATTTTCAGGCAGGGGAAGCGTCTGGAGCTTTTGTCGCGGAAAATGATGGAGCTGATCTATATGGATCAGAAGAGCCTGGATCTGACGGCCATATCGGTGGGAGAGCTGGCGGAGAAGCTGGAAAAAATGATACGGCCCTACATGCGGGAAAAGAACCTGACATGGGAATGCCGCGTGAAGCCGGGGACAATCCGGGGCGATTCCGATCTTCTGCTGTCCCTGTTTTCCAATCTGATTGACAACGCGAGAAAAGCCTGTCGGCCGGGAGGCTCCATTGTGCTGGAGGGGAGTCCGGAGCCGGATGGATATTTTTTTATGCTGCGGGACAATGGGACAGGCATACCGGAGGAGGAAATCAGCAAGATTACGGAAATGTTTTACATGGTAGATAAATCCCGAAGCAGGGCGGAAGGGGGATCGGGAATCGGCATGGCTCTGTGTGAGAAGATCATCGCTCTCCATGACGCCATATGGGACATTTCCAGCAAAGTGGGCGAGGGAACCTGCATTCGGATCTGGTTTCCGCAAAAGAATGAGGGGAGGGACGCGCGGCCATGAGGAAAATAGGAAAAAAGAGGGGGACAGGCTGGCTGACAAAGCTCTTTGTGTTTCTTGGGGTTGTGTCCATGCTGGCGGCGGCCACGCTCTCTCCCTGGTTTCTGAACCGTCTTGCCGATAAAAAAATACTGGGAACGACCGGAAGTGAGAATACGGAAGCCAGCATTTACATGATACCCTATAATTCCTTTGCGGATAAGATCTATGCCATGGCGGTGGCGTCCGGCAAAGGAGAATTGCAGGCAATCGAGATGGGAGATAATTCTGAATTCACATCGTTAGAGGATGTTGAAAAGGAGACGGTTGCCTTTATTGTGGATTCGGAGCTAAATTCGATGCGCGATTACGGCGTGCTGGACTATGAGCTTTCCGTGGATGCGGAAAATCTGGAATCTGTCAGAAAATACGCGTTTGTGAATGTTCCGGTCAACGGGGGAGTGATATTCCGGGGAATCAACATATGCAGGGCAAGCTTTTCCAATAAGAGAAATTCGCTCATCGTGTATTATGATCAGGAATATAATAAGGTGTATTACATGGAATGGAGACACAGGGTTACAGAGAAAGATGCGGACGAGTACAATGTTGAAAGGATTAAGAGGGAGGCCATGAGGGGCTTTGCCCAATGGTGGACCCGCTGGGGACTTTATTACGAATTTTCGCATCTGAGAAACGGGCTGTATGTAACGGAGAGACAGCAGGAAAAGCTGACGGGGATTGTAGAGTATGACGGCAAATACCGGCTGAACATATCACAGGATTGGGAAAAATCAGGCAAATGGGTGACCTTCCGGATGGGAATGCCGCTGGAGGAGTTTATAAATTTTGGGACGTGAAAATCCTCCGCCAAATGGCCGCGGCACTATAGGCGTCACAATATGAGGATGCTGGCGCAGGATAAATCGTTGGCCAGGTCGTAGATCCTGCCGCTCTCCAGTCCCACGACGGTGGGGCG
>CANPZR010000120.1 GCA_947589175.1 uncultured Lachnospiraceae bacterium
TCCTCGTAGTGGTTCACGATATCGTATCCCGCGTCGCTTACATGACAGGTGTCGAAGCACACGCGCAGCTTCTCCGGGTGCTCGCAGCCCTCGTAGATGGCCTTCAGCTCCTCAAAGGTGCGTCCGATCTCGCTGCCCTTTCCCGCCATCGTCTCCAGCGCTATGCAGAGGGGCGTGTCCGCCGTCAGCACCATATTCAGCCCCTTGACGATCTGGGCGACGCCCGCCTCCTCGCCGGCGCCGACGTGCGAGCCGGGGTGGAGCACCAGAATGTCCGAGCCCATAGCGGCCGTGCGGTCGATCTCTTTCGCGAGAAATTCCGTGGCGAGCTCAAAGGTCTCCGGCTTTACAGTGTTCGCGAGGTTGATGATATACGGGGCGTGCACCACGAAGCGGCGGATGCCCTCCTTTTCCATCAATTCACGGGCCGCCGGTATGTTCAGCTCGTCAATTTCCTTGCGGCGCGTGTTCTGGGGCGCGCCGGTGTACAGCATAAAAGTGTTGGCGCCATAGGAGAGCGCCTCCTTGACAGAATTTAACATCATATCTTTTCCGTTCATGCCAACGTGAGAACCGATCAATAACATAAATACCTCCATTCCGGAGCATTTGTGCGATGGGGCGATAGAAAAAAATGTAAACACAGTTTGCGTATGCAGTTTCTCAGCGCCATCAAATATCCTCCGTGTTTAAGGTGATTATAGCACTGAAACGCAGAATTGCCAACCCCTGATCCAAGCGGGGGACGATAGAAACGATTATGGCGACGGGTAAGCGGATTATGTATTTTTACGGTATTCCATAATATCCTCTACCCGGCAGTCGAGAATTTCGCAGAACATGCTGATCGTGTGGGTGCTGACGCTCTCATTCCGTTTCATACGGGTGATTTGTCCGGGACTCACTTGATATTTTTTAATCAACGCGTACTGAGAGATTCCCTTTTTTTTCATGGTAATCCATAGCCTGTCATACACGATCATTCAAAAATCACACCTTTCACTTGAATAATAACCAAATTCGGTATACAATGATATTGACCAAAAACGGTTAATGTGCGCGGCGGATCAGGGGAGTCCGGGGGACGTAATAAACTTTAAGAAAGATAAAGGAACTTGAGATGGATATCATTGTAAGTGGATACCGCTGGGAAAAAAGCAAAGCCCAGATCGAGGAGATGTTCCGGGAGCGACGAGATTACCGGATTCATTATTGGGATATAGAAGAAGTACGCAAACGTCTAAGGAAGAAATCCCTCGCCTGCGACATCTGCGTTATCTTCACCGGAAGCACGGTGGGATATTTGTTAAAAGAGATGGAGCAGATCTATAATTGCTGCCAGTTGATCGTAGTCAGTGACACCTACGACATTCTTCCTTTTTTATACAAACAGGGTCACGACTACTGGATCTCCCAGTCCAAACTGGAATCTGAACTGCCGGAGGCAGTGGAGCTTCTGGGAGAACAGGGAACGAACCAGCGCTATTTCATCTGTACAGGGCAGGGAAAGCGCTGGCGGATTCCCCTGAGCAAAATTTATTACGCGGAGATCCGCGGAAGAAAGTTAAAGATTCACGACGCGGAGGGAGTTGTAGTGACCATCAACAGCTCAATCGCGGAGTTTATTAAAAAAGTTCCTGAAAATTTTCAGAAAGTGCACGCCAGCTATGTGGTGAACACGGATTATCTGCGCGCTATGGACAGCGGGGAGTGCGTGCTGGAGGGCGGCGTCCGGATTCCTGTGAGCAGGGAGCGGGGCAAAGAGCTCAACGCCTTTTTCCAGGAGCGGTGAAATATCTTGACATTTCGGCATTTTTTCCATAAAATAGGTAAATAGTCAAACAGCCGCATGGACGGCGGAAAACAGACAGGGTTCGCTATGAATGGCAGATGAGAAATCGTACTCGCGAATTTCTCATCGCCCCCTCGCGACAAGTCGCTAGAGCGAACTTGTTCGCTCAGAAATGGAGGAATAGTATGGAAATGAAACCTTATTACCTGACGACGGCTATTGCCTACACATCCGGCAAGCCGCACATCGGGAATACTTATGAGATCGTACTGGCAGACGCGATTGCGCGTTACAAGCGCTTTCAGGGATACGATGTGCGCTTTCAGACCGGAACGGACGAGCACGGGCAGAAAATCGAGCTGAAGGCCGGCGAGCAGGGCACGACGCCGAAGGAGTTCGTGGACGAGGTGTCCGCGGAGATCCGGCGGATCTGGGATCTGATGAACACATCTTACGACCGCTTTATCCGGACGACGGACGCGGATCATGAAAAACAGATTCAGAAGATTTTTAAAAAATTATATGATAAAGGCGATATTTACAAGGGATTTTACGAGGGAATGTACTGCACGCCCTGCGAGTCCTTTTTTACGCCCTCGCAGCTGGTAGACGGCAAGTGTCCGGACTGCGGGCGCGAGTGCCAGCCCGCGCGGGAGGAGGCGTATTTTCTCAAGCTGAGCAAGTACCAGGACCGCCTTATGAAGCACATCGAGGAGCACCCGGAGTTTATTCAGCCGGAGTCCCGGAAAAATGAGATGGTGAACAATTTCCTGAAACCGGGCCTGCAGGACCTCTGCGTGTCCCGCACCAGCTTTAAGTGGGGGATTCCGGTGGATTTTGATCCGGGACATATTGTGTATGTGTGGCTGGACGCTCTCAGCAACTATATTACCGGGCTGGGGTATGACGCGGACGGGAACCACGGCGAGCTGTACGAGAAGTACTGGCCGGCGGATCTGCACCTGATCGGAAAGGATATTATCCGGTTCCACACCATTTACTGGCCTATTGTACTGATGGCTCTGGACGTGCCGTTGCCTAAGCAGGTGTTCGGGCACCCGTGGCTTTTGCAGGGGGACGGCAAGATGAGCAAGTCCAAGGGGAACGTGCTGTACGCCGACGATCTGGTGGACCGCTTCGGCGTGGACGCGGTGCGATATTTTGTGTTGCACGAGATGCCTTTTGACAACGACGGCGTCATCACCTGGGAGCTGATGGTGGAGCGGATGAACTCCGACCTTGCCAACACGCTGGGGAATCTGGTGAACCGCACCATTTCCATGAGCAACAAGTATTTCGGCGGCGTTGTGGAAAATAAGGGCGTGGAGGAAGCGGTGGACGCGGATTTAAAGGCGGTCGCCGAGGGCGCGCTCGCAAAGGTCACCGCGAAGATGGATGAGCTGCGTGTGGCGGACGCTATTACGGAGATTTTTACGCTGTTCAAGCGTTGCAACAAATATATTGACGAGACGGAGCCGTGGGTTTTAGCAAAGGACGAGGCGAAGAAGGACCGCCTGGCGACGGTTCTGTACAATCTGATTGAGGGAATCCGCATCGGCGCGGTGCTGCTTGAATCCTTTATGCCGGAGACATCGGAGAAAATTCTGGCGCAGATTCACGCGGAGAAGTGCGGCATGGAAGGCGTGGAGAAATTCGGCGGATATGTTTCGGGCACGAAGGTCGTGGAAAAGCCGGAAATCCTCTTTGCCCGTCTGGATGTGGACGAGGTGCTGAAGGAGGTCGAGGCCGCCAGGGCGTCCGATGAGCCGGAGAGCGCGGCAGAGGAGCCGCAGGATGGAATTGACATCGAGGCGAAGCCGGAAATTACTTTTGATGATTTTACGAAAATGCAGTTCCAGGTGGGCGAGGTCATCGCCTGCGAGGCGGTGGAGAAGTCCAAAAAGCTGCTCTGCTCCCAGGTGCGCATCGGCAGTCAGGTAAAGCAGATCGTGTCGGGCATTCGCAAGTACTACGCGCCGGAGGAGATGGTGGGAAAGAAGGTCATGGTCCTCGTGAACCTAAAGCCCGCTAAGTTAGCCGGCGTGCTCTCGGAGGGCATGATTCTTCTCGCGGAGGACGCGGAGGGCAATCTCGCCCTTATGACGCCGGAGAAATATATGCCGGCGGGAGCGGAGATCTGCTGATGGAAACGAGCGAAAAGCCTTTTATTTTTGACACGCACAGCCACTACGACGACGAGGCGTTCGACGCGGACCGCGACGCCCTTCTGACGGGACTGCGGGAAAAGGGAATCGGCGCCGTCGTCAACGTGGGGGCGAGCATGGATTCCTGCCGGACGGCGCTCAAGCTGGCGGAACAGTACCCGTTTGTCTACGCCGCCCTGGGAGTGCACCCCAGCGAGGTGGAGGAGCTGACGGAGGCGGATATGGACTGGATCCGTCAGCAGGCGGGGCACGAGAAGGTGGTCGCCATCGGAGAATTTGGGCTGGACAGGCACTGGCCGGAGCCGGAGCTCTCCGTGCAGAGAAAATGGTTTCTGCGCCAGATTGAGCTCGCCAAGGACACGGGACTTCCCATTATTATACACAGCAGGGAGGCTGCCGCGGAGACGATGGAGATTCTGACAGGTACAAAGGCCTACGACTGCGGCGGCGTGATCCACTGCTATTCGTACTCGCCGGAGATGGCGGCGGAATATGTGGATATGGGATTTTATATCGGCGTGGGCGGCGTGGTCACATTTAAAAATGGAAAAAAATTAAAGCAGACCGTGGAGCAGATTCCGCTGGAGCGGATTGTGCTGGAGACGGACTGCCCATATCTGGCGCCGGAGCCGAACCGGGGAAAGCGAAATGACTCCTCATATCTGCCCCTCGTGGCAGATGAAATTGCGAAGATTCGGGGTATTTCCGCGGACGAGGTGATCCGTGCCACATGGGAGAACGCCAGGAGGCTGTACCGGATTCCGTGATAGACGGATTTTCACCGAAAAAAAATAGTGGTTTTTGTTGATAAATGGCGGATTTTGTCAAAAACGATGCTAATTTTGCTGAAAAATTTTGCTTAAAAATACAGATGATATAGAGAAAAAAGCAGGGAGGACGGGGCGTGGCAGAGCTTGGCAGCCCGCAGGAGACGATACAGGTCCTGCAAAAGCATGATTTTCATTTTCAAAAAAAATACGGACAGAATTTTCTGATCGATCCTCATGTGCTGAACAAAATTATCGACGCCGCGGACGTGGGGCGAGATGATTTTGTGCTGGAAATCGGTCCGGGCATCGGCACCATGACGCAGTATCTGGCCGAGCGCGCCGGGCGCGTGCTGGCGGTGGAAATCGACCACAACCTGATTCCGATTCTGCGGGAGACGCTGGCGGAATATGACAATGTGGAGGTCCGCCAGGGGGACATTTTAAAGGAAGATATCGCCGCTATCGCGCGGGAGTACAATGGAGGAAAGCCTATCAAGGTGGTGGCGAATCTCCCGTATTATATCACAACTCCGATTATTATGGGGCTCTTTGAGAGCCATGTGCCGCTTGCCAATGTGACGGTGATGGTCCAGAAGGAGGTGGCGGAGCGCATGAGGGCGAAGCCGGGGACGAAGGACTACGGCGCGTTGTCGCTGGCGGTGCAGTATTACGCCGAGCCGTATCTGGCGGCGAACGTGCCGCCCAACTGCTTTATTCCCAGGCCGAATGTGGGCAGCGCGGTCGTGCGGCTCACCTGCCTTGCGCGGCCTCCGGTGGAGGTGGCGGATGAGAGGCTGATGTTCCGGCTGATCCGGGCGTCTTTTAACCAGCGGCGCAAGACCTTGCAGAACGGGCTCGCCAACAGCGGGGAGCTGGATTTTTCAAAAGAGGAAATCGGACAGGCGATACAGGCGGTGGGACTGCCGCCCGATATCCGGGGAGAAAAGCTGGGGCTGGCGGAATTTGCCGCGCTGGCGGACGCATTGACGACGCCTGTATAATCCGTATAAAAATGAAACGGATTTAAAGTGTTTGAGATTTCGAGTTTGAGATTTCAAGAGTGCGAGGTATGTAGAAATTTGCAATATCAAGGGGATATCTGTTGTCCCCCGTAAAAGTATAGAATGGAGGCAGAAGATGAGCGAGGAAACAAAGACAGAGACAATGGCGGATTATGAGGACGAGATTAACGCGTCCTTCCGCTCGTTCAAGGAGGGCGACCGGGTGACGGGAACCGTTGTCAGCGTGGAGGAGGAAGAGGTGATTGTGGACCTCAATTCATTTTCCCAGGGAGTGATTCCGGCGGGAGAGTATAGCGACGATCCCTCGTTTCACGCTATGGACGAGATACGCACCGGCGAGGAGATTTCGGCGGTGGTGCTAGATGGCGACGACGGGCAGGGGCGCGTGCTTCTGTCGCTGAAGGAGGCAAGGGAGGAGGACGCCTGGAAGCAGCTGGCGGAGGCGCTCGAGAACAAGACGATTTTTACGGTAAAGGTGCTGACCAGCGTAAATGCCGGCGTCGTGGCCTTTGTAAACGGCGTCCGCGGCTTTATCCCCGCCTCGCAGCTGGCGCTTGACTATGTGGAGGATGTGGACTCCTTTGTGGGCGAGACGCTGGACGTCGTGGTGATCACGGCAGATTCATCCCGGAAAAAGCTGGTGCTCTCCGCCAAAGAGGTGGCAAGGGAAAAGGCGGCAAAGGAGCATGAGAAGAAGCTGAACGCTCTCCAGAAGGGCTATGTCACAGAGGGCGTCATCAATCGGATTGAGTCCTACGGCTGCTTTGTGGATATCGGGGATGGCCTGACGGGACTGGTTCACATTTCCCAGATCTGCAATAAATTTTTGCACTCTCCCAACGAGGTCGTGAAGCTGGGCCAGAAGGTAAAAGTAAAGGTGTTAGCCGTGGAGGATGGGAAAATACGTCTCAGCATGAAGGAGGCGGAGGACATTGCCCCGGAAGCGGAGGACGAGGAGGTTTCCATGGAGTACACGGACGAGGAGGCGTCTACTTCTCTGGCCGGGCTCTTGGCGGGAATTAAGCTTGAGTAATGAAAGTGAAGTATAGAAAGTAAATGCAGAAAGTAAAATACAGAGAGACAAATACAGACATTAAAAAATCCGGGGGCGCAGACATAACTGTTTTTTTCGGGCATACACTTATATAAAAGAAATTGTTTCGGAGCGAAAACAAATAGCAAAGTGAACTTGTTCGCTCAGAAATGAGGTATACCATGAAAAGAAATATGTGTCTGTGCCTTCTTTTTGCGCTCTGTCTGGGGATTTTTACCGGCTGCGGGACGGCTGGCAGCGGCGATAGCGTCTCGGAGGAGCGGGGGAAGGACTGGGATTATACGGTGGTGCTGACGGAGGATATCCCGGAGGCGCTGAAAAAAGAGATTGACGCGAAAAAGCTGAACGCGTTTCAGATGACCTATGAGGAGGGGGAGTACCTGTACCTGGCGGTGGGATACGGGGAGCAGGAAAACAGCGGATTCAGCATCCGGGTGTCCGGATTGTACGAAAAAGGAGACGGCCTCTGTCTGGAGACCAGCCTGTGCGGGCCCGGCGAGGATGAAGTCGTCAGTAGCCGGAAAAGCTATCCAACCATTGTAATTAAAACGGAAAAGAACGACCGGGTGGCCGACGGCGGAAAAATCAAATTTATTGTGTGATTCAGATATTGTAATTAATTGAAAAATATACTATAATGTAAGAACGAACGACAAAGGAGGAGTAGCCCGGTGAAACACTTACTGAATAAAATAAAACC
>CANPZR010000121.1 GCA_947589175.1 uncultured Lachnospiraceae bacterium
ATCTTGGCAACCTGCTCGTTGCCGTAATATCTCTCAATGCCGAAATGGATGTCCGAGGGCGTCGCCACCATCGTCTCGATCTGCATGTTGGTCACAATCGACAGATCGTCCACCGCGATGATGTCCAGCGGGTCCGCCATGGCCACCCGGAGAATATTCGGGTTCTCCTCATCCACCTCAAACGGCAGCACGTTGTGCTTGCGGACGATATTCTCCGGAAGGAGCGCAATTACCTCCGGCGCCAGCTTCGCCTCGCGGATTCTCGCGAGCGGAATCCCCATCTGCTGATGGAGCGCCTCCGCGATCTCGTTCTCATCCGTCATCCGCAGCTCCGTCAGCGTCTCGCCCAGACGGAGCCCTAACTCCCTCTGCTTTTTCAGCGCCTCTCCCAGCTGCTCCTCCGTAATTACGTTGGCGTCAACCAGCATATCCCCCAATCGTTTTCTCTTTCTCGCTATCATTTTGCGTCACACCCTTAATCAAGATTCCATAGTCTGTTCTTTTTGGTTCTTATTCTTGCGGAGCTTGATGCCAATGGCAATCCCCGCCGCCGCAACCAGCGAAAACTCCACAAGCCTCACCGCGTAATACGCAAAAGCCTCCCAAAGTGTCATATCCATACCTCCTTATATCTATAATCATCTTATTATTGACTAATTCCAAAAACTTGCTGCCAAAAGACTTCACCTTTTGTTTGCCAATTCTGAAGAACTTGCTGACAGGAGATTTTATCTCCTATTAGCTAGTTCTGAAGAATTGGCAAATCGAAGATTTCATCTTCGATTTGCCAATTCTTTTGTCACATCCTCCCACGTCAGACCGCACTCCGCCATCAGCACCATCAGATGGTACAAATAATCCGCAATCTCGTATTTTAATTCCTCAGCGTCCGGATTCTTGGCCGCGATGACAATCTCCGTGGCCTCCTCGCCGCATTTTTTCAAAATCTTATCAATTCCCTTGGTAAAGAGATAATTCGTATAGGAGCCCTCCTTCGGATGGCGCTTGCGGTCCATAATAGTGGCAAAATCCTCCTCCAGAATCGTGAGAGGATTGGTGTCGATGTAGTCCTTTTTCGCCAGCTCCTGATAAAAGCAGCTGTAAGCGCCCGTGTGGCACGCCGCCCCTACCTGGTGCACCTTGGCGAGAAGCGTGTCATTGTCACAGTCCAGCATAAGCTCCTTCACATACTGGTAGTGCCCGGACGTATCCCCCTTGCACCAGAGCTCCTGACGGCTCCTGCTGAAATACGTCATCTTCCCCGTGCGGCAGGTGGCGTTATAGGACTCCTCGTTCATGTACGCCATCATCAGCACCTGATTCGTGCGGTAGTCCTGCACGATACAGGGAATGAGCCCATTTTCGTCCGTCTTGAAATCGGAAAACGGCAGCTTGCTCTCAAAGGTATTCACATCAATGCCGATATCCTTCATTTTGTTCTTGACCTTGTACAGATCCTTATTCTCATAATAATTCGTAGAGACTCCGAGAACCTTAGACCCCTTCAAAAGATCCTCTAAATCGTTGCGCAGCAGGCTGTCGCGGATAATTACATTTTTCCCGCTGGCGAGAATCTTCTTCTCCAGCGGGCCGCCCGTATCCACATGCTTTAATAAAAGAGTGTTCACCGGAAAGGGAATCCGCTCGAAGGGAATCTCCTCGTCCACTTCCACCATAATACGGTCGGCTCCAAAGCGCGCCACGGCCTCCTTGATCAGACCGTCGTCCGGACAGATCTCGTACTTGATCACCACCCGGTCCGCCCCGGTGTAAAACGCCTTCTTCACGTCCTCAAAACGGCTGGCGTACATCCCCACGAAAAAGGGAATGTCGATCGCCTTATCCACCGCCTTCAAGGTCGATAAAAACTCCTCCCGCTCGCTCTCGATCTTGGAATAATTATATAAAAAAATCTCATCGGCCCCGCCAAAGCAATACTGCTCAGCCAGCCGGAGCACATTCGCCGCCAATTCATTCTCCCCGTTGATAAAGGGAATAATCTTCTTGTAAGCCATACTCTATCCTCTCATCCTGCCGCCTCCGCGGCTTTTCAATCTTCCTCCCGCTCTACAGAACGCCCTTCGTGGAGAGAACCCCGTCGATGCGCCCGTCAATCCGCGACGCCATATCCATCGACTTCGCCACCGCCTTAAACATCGCCTCGACGATGTGGTGGGTGTTCTCGCCCGCAAGCTGCCGTATGTGCAAATTCATCCGCGCCCCGCTGGCAAGCCCCATGAAAAACTCCTTCACGACCTCCGTCTCCATCGTTCCGAGCCGCTCCGCCCGAAGCTCCGCCTCAAAGGCAAACCAGGTGCGCCCCGAAAAATCCAGTGAGGCAAGCACCAGCGCGTCGTCCATCGGCAGGATAAAATAGCCGAACCGGGCAATCCCCGCCTTGTCTCCCAGCGCCTTCAAAAACGCCTCTCCCAGCACGATGCCGGTGTCCTCCACCGTGTGGTGCGCGTCCACATGAGTATCTCCCTGAACCGACACGGACAGATCGAACAGGCCGTGTCTGGCGAATCCCTCCAGCATGTGGTCAAAAAATCCAATGCTCGTGTCAATGTCGTACTCGCCGGTCCCGTCCAGGTCAAGCTCCACCCGGATCTGCGTCTCCCTCGTGTTTCTTTCGCACACCGTATAACGGCTCATGTCAGTTCCCCCTCGCGCAAAAAAATTATACTTAATCCTATTATATCGTTTTTACTTGTAAAAAGCAAGAGATAAGTCCCCCTTATGCGAGACTTTCTCTGCATCCGGGAGACTTTGTTTTACTTTCATATATTAAATCTGTCTATACGAAATTACCCCTCTCGCCTATAAATCACCGCCAGACACAGCGCGATCCACCCCGCCGCCGCGAGAGCCGTCATAAGCGGCAGCCGGATTACATGGCCGCCCGCCTCATAGCCCTGATAGATCTGGAAGGTATTAAACGCCCCCATGATCTGCGTCGGCATGAGCGCCTTGATCTTGTCAAGCGTCTGAAATGCCGGCTCTACGTTGAAAAAATCAGCAAACGGTGAGGCTGTCGCCAGTATGAGCCCCAGTCCCGCCATCAGCGACACCCGGCTCTTAAGCAGGCTGGAGAGAGCGCCCATAAGCAGTGTAAAGGCAAATGTCCCGAAAAGTCCGACGGCGCACTGCAGCAGATAATACTGTCCATAGGTGAACCCATAGGGACACAGGTAGAGAGGTCCGTACACGGTGCAGTCCGCCCCCTCCAGGCCGTAGACGGCGGCGGTCGCCGCAAGCGCCGCGAGCTGGAACACAAGATACAAAATCGCCGACGCCCCGCACGCGTAGAGAAGCTTTGCCGTCACGACCGCTTTCCGCCCGCGCCTGGAAATCCGCAGCAGAGGCCGCATCCCGGTCTCGCGTTCCGCGGCGAACAGGGCGCAGAAAAGCAGCGCGAGCACAATGGCAAGCGTGTAGGGGAGCTGGCTGTTGATGGATATCATGACGTCCCACCCGCAGTGGTACCCCGCCACAAGCTCTATGTTCCGGATATTTTTTTCGACGCACTTTTTGTAATCCTCCGCGAGCGCCGGCGCATAGGCATCCATGCTGTCAAAAATGGCAAGGGGCTCTTTTGCGTACTGAATCATCTCGTATTCTTCCATCAGAACAAACATTTCAGAGGAATTGAAATCCTCCTCCGACACCACGCAGTTGTTATAGCGAATGTCATATAATATCTCCGGCGCCGTCAGCCCTTTTCGCTCTTTTTTCTTTATATTTTTCTTTATCTTTTTTGCGATTGTTTCATCGTCCAGCCGGTGCGCGTCAATATAGCTTTTGTATCGCTTTTCCCAGTTTGCGGCATACGCCTCGTCCACCGTCCCGTGCAGCCTGCTTTTTTCCGCCTCCCTTTTCTCGCTGTGAGTCAGGAACCATTTCGCGTCCCAGTCGGCATACCGCGGCATCGCTCCCGTCATTCCCATCACAATATAAAAAATGAGGACCGCCGCCCCTATGATTCCTATAAATTTTATATTTTTCTGTTTGTGAAATTCATACCGAATGTACTCTCTCATCATCTCTCCCCCTTCCCATGTGAATCCAATAGCACGCAAGCGCTGCGAAAAGAACCGCAAGCGTGGCAAGCGCGAGCTGCCAGTACGGAATATAGACCGTTCCGAACCGAAATTCATAAAAGCTGTTCCATAGATATTCTCCCTGAATAAAATTGGAAAACCAGAGTCCCAGGAGCGGGCCCGGATAGGCTTCAAACAGCAGCGCCGGAATTAAGAGCGCGCCAAGCGCCGTGCCGATAATCCGAACCGTTGAACGGAGCGTGCGCGCCAGCACAAAAACCGCCCCCGCGGCTACTTCACAGGCGGCCAAGGCGACAAACAGGATCACGAGCAGATACGTCCCGTTGTTCCACGCGAAGGGACAGGTATTTTCGGCATTGGCAAATTCCTGGACGCAAGCGTCCAGCCCGCCCCACCCGGCGCGCGCGAATACGACCGCCGCCGAAACTCCCACAAGGGCGAGCGCCGCGAGCAGCGATAGGCTCTGGCAGACCGCGAACTTTGCGACGTCCAGCCCCCGCCTTCCCCGCTTCGTCGTGTAGAGCACGGCGTCCATGCCCGTATCCCGCTCCCCCGTGTAAAAGGCGGCGGCAAACAGCGTTAGGAACATCAGAAAACATTGGCATAACACGCGCAGGCTCCTCGTCATCATACTGCGGGGCAGGGCATTTCCGAAAATCAGCCGGTCCGACTGCTCCAAAAGCGTCTGGTAGGCCGCCCGGATGCGATCCGTATCGTAGTCCGAATCCATCTGCGTCTCGTACTCAATTTCCCACTCAATATAGCTCTCCACCATTTCGTCAAAATGTGCAAAGCGCCACGCGTCGTGGAGAATCAGCGCGTCCAGCGTATATGCCTCTAGCTCCTCCCACTCCCGGCCCTCACGCTCCAAAAATGCCCCGTACAGACCGCGGATTTTTTCCCGCCACTCCTCATTCATCACGCCCCCGTATTTCTCGTAGCCCGCCTCGTACTCCCTCGCGTTTTCCGGGATCATGCGCCATGTGAAAAATCCCTGCAGCAGACAGATCAGCAGAAAGGCGATCCAGACCTCCGGGCGCTTTACCGTCTTTTTCCACTCATTGAAAAACATGCCCGTCCCCCGCTTTCATCTCGTCGATAAACTGGCTCAGATACAGCTCCTCCAGATCCGGCTCCACCATAAGCGCCCCCGCGGGCGGCTCCTCTCTGCAGATGATCCGGACCTCCATGTCGTCGCCCGCCGGCTGCATCTGGGAGAGCACATACTGTTTTTTGAGCATTTCCACGTCCTTTACAGGCACCCGCATAGAACAGACCGGATATTGCATGTGCTTTAAAATATCCTGCCTTTCATCCTTCAGCACGATTTTTCCCGCCTTGAAAATGATAATGTCCGTCGCCACGCTCTCCACATCAGAGACAATGTGCGTGGAGAGGAGAATGAGACGGCGCTCCGAGAGCTGGGCGATCAGATTCCTAAACCGGATCCGCTCCCTGGGATCGAGACCCGCCGTGGGCTCGTCCAGAATCAGAATCGCGGGATCGTTTAGGAGCGACTGGGCAATTCCCAGCCGCTGAATCATGCCGCCGGAATAGCTCCTTATTTTCTTTTTTCTCACATCCTCTAAGGAGACCTGATCTAAGATCCAGTCGATCCGCTCCTCTGTCTCTTTTTTGGACATTCCCTTGAGACAGGCGAGATACCGCAGATACTCCTCGCCGGTAAACCACGGATAATATCCCACCCTCTGGGGCAGATAACCGAGCATCCCGCGGTACTCCTCATCCATGAGATGAATGTCCTCCCCGTCGAGCAGGACCTTCCCCTCCGTCGGCTTTAAGAGATCGCACAGCATGCGGATCAGCGTGGTCTTGCCCGCCCCGTTCGGGCCGAGCAGTCCGATCACGCCCGCGCCCAGCTCCAGATTCAGCCGGTCCACAGCCGTCTTTGTTCCAAACCGTTTTGTCAAATCACATGTCGTAAGCTTCATAAACAAACTTCCTTTCCATCATATTTTTTCCTATCACCGCCACCGCCGCCAGACAGACAAGCAGCGAAACTGACAGAATGAGCGGCCTCTCCAGCATAAGCCCCCGCAGATGATAAAATGCCATATCGGACAGAATCGCCGCCGTCATATAAATGCCGAGCATATAGCCCGTCCTCCGAATCCGGAACACATAGGCCGCCGCCATCATGACCGCCAGCCCCGCGCACGCCGGGAACAGAAACGCCATATTTAAAAACAGCCGGAATCCCCGGAGCCTCGCAAAGACAAACAAATTGAGCCACGCCATTCTGACGCCCGCGCCCCCCGCCGTAAGCAGAATCCGCGCCGCCAGAATGTACGCGTAATTGTAGCGGCAGCTGTTTTCCAATTCCCGCATCCCGCGGTTATCCGACAAAATGACAAAGCCGAGCATAAACGCGTCAAAGCAGAGGAAAAAGACCTCCGCCACGGGCAGCAGAATCCGCGTGTCCGCCCAGGCTCCCGCTCCCGCGCTCAAGAGCAAGAGGGCCGATAAAAGAAAATACGCCCAGCCGGGAATGTAGGACGCCTGCAGCCGGAAAACCGAGAAAAATCCCCCTCTCTTTTTCACATCCGGGAGCCGCCGCAGGCACCGCTCCACCTGCTCCGGCTCTGCCTGCTCCGTCGGACAATTTTTCAGCCATTTTTTCACTTCGCGTTCCGTCATAATTCTCCCTCCATTCGTTTCCTGCAATTTTCCAGTCCGCGCCGCACCCTCGTCTTCACCGTGTTCACCGGAATCTGCAGAATTTTCGCGATTTCCCGATATCTAAGCTGCTGAAAATAATGCAAAATCAGACATTCCCTCTGCTCCTGCGGCAGCCCGCTAAGCAGCTCCTCGACCAAAACCTTCTCCTCCACCCGCACTGCCTCCTCCGCCGGACCGGCCCGCTCCTCCTCCGCCTCCTCCGGCAGAAAATCACGGCCGCCCGCGCGGTAAAAATCCACCACCGTATTGTGCGCCAGCCGGTAGAGAAAGGTGGAAAATTGGGCGACAGGAATAAACCGTCCGAGGCTTTTCGTCATTTTCAAAAATGTCTCCTGCGTCAAGTCCTCCGCCGTCTCCCGGTGCATCGTCCGCTTGTATATATAATTGTAAATCGGCGCGTAATATTTTCTCACCAGCTTGTCCAGCGCGGCGCGGTCGCCGCCTCTCGCCCGCTGTACCCAGATAAAATCCTGCATGGCCCTCTCGTTTCCTGTGGAATTTTCAATTTGGCTTTCTATATATTATAAACGAATGAGACGGGAAAAAGGTTTCAAGAATTTTTGATTTTTTCGGGAAATTTATTGACGGGGTGATACCACAGTATTATAATAGAAACAAACTAATACCACAGTATTATATCTGGAGGTG
>CANPZR010000122.1 GCA_947589175.1 uncultured Lachnospiraceae bacterium
CCCTCGCACTCCGCCATATATCCGCTGGACGCGAAAATAAAATCCTCCGGGACGACGCCATCCTTTACAATCTGCTTTTCCCCATAAATATCCTTCAAAAATAAATTCAGCGCCGTAACTCGCTGCTTTAGGCCCTTTTCCAGATGGCTGAACTCCTCGTGCTCAATAATTCTCGGTATGGAGTCGAAAGGGAATAATTGCTCTTTGAAAATATTATTTTTATAAATTCCAAATTTCACTCCATAGCGTGCCAGCAATTCATTGATCGTGTCCGTGTGTTTCAATAATTCCAGCTGCTCCATAACAGATCCTCCTTCCGAATACTTTTATAAAACATGAAAAGACGCCCTGCTCTTGCAGAACGCCTTTGCTCATATAGGAAACTATACGCCACTTTTTTTAATGTGTCAAGTTTTTTTCTGATCTTTCCCTTTTCCCTTTTTCTTATCAATAAAAAAACCGGCTGGGACAAAGCGAAGGGGGAATCCGCTCTGTCCTGCCGGCAATTATAGTATTGTCATATTTGAAAAATATATGCAAAACTTTTGCTTTTTTCTTAAAATTATGGTATAATAAAAATACGATTATAGTGCCGGAGCGTCACAGAATTGCAAAGCGAACATAGTTCGCTATGGATGGCAGACGAGAAATCGTATTCACGAATTTCTCGTCGCCGCCGTCGCGTAAACGCTCCGGAATGGAGATTAAGATGTATAACAGGAGGACGAACGATGGCATTGCTACAGGAATGGCGTGACTACGCATATAGCGACGAAATGCAAAATTCAAAAGAAGGGGAAAAGCTCTGGAAAGATTACTTTACTTTGGAAAAGGGCATTTACGAGAAAATATTATCCGCCCCCGACGAGACAGTTACCGGCACGGTAGAGGAGTTAGCTGCCCGGTATGAGGTTCCCCTCTCCATGATGGTGGGATTCTTAGACGGCATCAACGACAGCTTGCGAGAGCCCAATCCCATTGAGACGATGGAAAAGGACACAGAGGTAAATCTGGGCTACGATCCGGAGAAGCTGTATTACAATATGGTGGACTGCAAGGCGGAGTGGCTGTACACGCTTCCCCAGTGGGACGAGCTTCTGACCGAGGAGCGCCGCAAGGAATTGTATAAGGAACAGAAAAACTCCGGCACGATCCGCAACGAGAACCGCAAGGTCGGCCGCAACGATCCGTGTCCGTGCGGCAGCGGCAAGAAATATAAGCACTGCTGCGGAAGATAGATGTGAGTTATTTAAAACTGCCTATGTTAAAGAGCCCCCACGCGAACCGCGCAGAGGCTCTTTTATAATCATATTCGACGATATTTCCGCTCAATCTGTAAATACACAATGCACATAGCAATCGTAATCACTACGCCGCCAATCGTTATAGGTATGAATAAAATTGAATTTTGCTCAAGAAATAATAATGGGATTCCACATATCTCAATACATATGGCGTAAATAAACCAGAGCAGCGCGACGGCATGATTATATTTATTCGTATCTTTAACCTCCGGCGGCTTTACTCCCGTGAAAAAACCGACCGGCTCCTTTGACCTCCATGCCGAAACGCCAATGCCTAAAAGAAAAATACTCACCAAACTCCATATTACAAATCCTATGATCATGCTGGTCCTCCATAAAAATTTAATATTTTATCTCATCACAGTCTTTATTATGAGCAGTACCCATTCACCGTTCTTTCCTTTCGCAGCTCCTTAACCATCACCATAACATCCTCTTCCGTTTCCAAACCAAGCCTCTCTGCCTCCCCCGAAAATGCCTCCTGCGCCTCTCTCAATGCTTCCATAGAAGAATTTGCCAAATAAATCCGTCCCGCTTCTTCCAAAACAACCTCCTTCCATGCTACTCATAAATCGCCCGCGCCGTCTCCACCTTATTCATGGAATAGAGATGAATCCCGTCCACGCCCCGTTCCAAGAGTTCCGCCATCTGCTTTTTCGTAAAGTCAAGGCCGGCTTTTTTCAGATCCTCCGGCGAGTCCTTGAACCGCTCTAAATCGTCGGCCAATTTTTTCGGAAGCTTTGTCCCGGACATCCCCACGATATTTTTTACCTGGCTCGCCGACGTAATCGGCATGAGCCCCGCCAGGACGGGAACCTCAATTCCCGCCGCCCGGACTTTTTCTATAAAGCGGAAAAATACCTGATTGTCATAAAACATCTGGGTGATCAGAAAGTCCACCCCTTCGTCTATTTTCTTTTTCAGATTCTTTATATCCTCCTCCATGCCGGACGCCTCCGGGTGAACCTCCGGATAGCAGGCGCCCGCCACGCTGAAGTCGTAGGCGGCCTTCACGTCTCTTGTCAGATCGGAGGCGTGCTCATAGTAGCGCGCCGCAAACTGCTCGTCCGTCATGGTCCGAGGCTGGTCGCCCCGCAGCGCCAGCAGATTGCGGATGCCGTTCCGGTACAGGTTGGTCAGAAAATTGGTCAAAAACAATTTGTCCGGTATCGCCACGCAGGTCAGATGGGTCAGCGCCTCGATGCCGCACTGATTCTGAATATAAGATGCTATGGCAAAGGTATTCTCGGCTGTATTTCCGCCTGCCCCGTAGGTCACACTGATAAAACTTGGATGCAGCGTCTTGAACTGGTCCAGCGCGTCGTAAATCACGGAGACGTCCGCGTCCTTTTTGGGCGGAAATACCTCCAGAGAATAAGTCGGCCTGTTTTTATGAAATAAATCCTTAATCATGATGTCTCTCCATTCGCAGAAGTTCGTTTTAATATAAATTTGGCAATCGGGCGCTCAATCAAAAATGTCATTGCCACAGCCACCACAAGAGAAATCAGGATGCACAGGGCAAAATACTCCCACTGCCACACCTTGTCTCCCAGCTGATTCGGCGGAACATCCCCCTCCCAGGGCGGAATCCGCAGATCCTTTAATTTCACGGACACATACTGATGGCAGAGATACAGGTTAAAGGAAATCGCCGCCAGAAAACGCATGACGCGGTTGTCCCAGATGGCCCGGAACCAGCGGGCTGACATAATCGTGCTGATTATAAATGTCAGAAACAGCAGGGACAAAAGATACCGGTAATCCACCTGCCACTTTGTCTCAAGGCCGTAACTCATGCGGTGGTCGCACATAATCTTATACAGCCAGATGCACGCCAGCGCCACGGCCGTAAAGAAAACACCCTCCGCCCGGTTCCTCTCCCGGTCCTTCGTCATAGCCACATACACCCATGCGCCCAGCATACCGTTAGCGTAGACCCCGGCAAATGTCAGCGTATTGTTCAAAAAGAGATTCTGGTCGATCTCGTAAAAATTGCGCCCGATCAAAAAACAGCTGAGTAGGCCCACGCCCGTCATGCACCAGTATGTAATCATCGGCTTTTTCTGGAAAGCCCGCGCCAAAAGCGGAAACAGGGCATAATACTGCACGAGCACCGCCACCGTCCACAGCACGCCGCCTAAGTGGGTCCCTTGGTTGGATACCGCGAACCAGTTGTTCAAAAAGACAATGTGCGGGACCAGATCTTTCAGCATATCCGCTATGTTGGCATACTCGCCGAGGGGCAGGGCAAAGAGGAACAGCACAATAAAGAGATA
Source organism: uncultured Lachnospiraceae bacterium (assembly GCA_947589175.1). Lineage (GTDB taxonomy): Bacteria > Bacillota > Clostridia > Lachnospirales > Lachnospiraceae > Eubacterium_F. The sequence goes on from CANPZR010000122.1 coordinate 3,584, forward strand.
CACATAATACGAGGGCATGATCCGCGCCGCTCTCCTTATGTAAAAACTCTTTGTGTCCGGAACTTCTTCCTCGTATACCATGCTTCTCGCATAGGGCAGAAACAGGCAGAACCCGGATAGCAGAACCAGCAGATCCACCGCTATGGCGCCATTGCGCGGCAGCCAGTCCAGATTGATAGGACCCGCTACCGGGATGAGCCAGGACTGCTGCCAGAAATGGAACCAGACAATAATCAGAATCGCCACGGCCCGGATGCCGTCCAGCACGCCAATATGCCGTGTCTCGTATTCTCCCGGAGCCGAAACTTCCTCCGTCGATCTTATTTCAATCATAAAAGTCCTCCATTATTTTCAGGCCAGCGCCGCCGTCACAATCGCCATGGAATAAACCTCTGACGCATTGCATCCGCGGGACAGGTCGTTGATCGGCGCGTTCAGCCCCAGCATAATCGGGCCATACGCCTCAAATCCGCCCAGACGCTGAGCGATCTTATATCCGATATTTCCCGCATTGATATCCGGGAAAATAAAAGTATTCACAGAGCCGGCAACCGGATTGTCCGGACACTTGGTGCGCGCCACACGGGGCGATACCGCCGCGTCGAACTGCACCTCTCCGATGATAGGAAGCTCCGGCGCCGCCGCCTTTGCCTTCTCCGCCGCGTTGCGCATCTTGTCCACGTCCTCACCACTGCCGGAACCAAAGGTGGAATAGCTCAGAAATCCTACCTTGGGATCGATGCCGAATGTCCTCGCGCACTCCGCCACATCCAGCGCAATCTCCACCAGCTCATCCTCTGACGGCTTGATATTGATAGCGCAGTCTCCCATAGCCAGTACCGTGTTGCCGCCGGTCGCGGACTCACGCACGAGAATAAAGCAGGACGCCACAATGTTTTTATTCGGCTTCGTCTTGATAATCTGAAGCGCCGGACGGACCGTATCCGCCGTAGAATATGTAGCGCCTCCGAGCAGCGCGTCCGCCTTTCCCATCTTCACAAGCATGGTTCCGAAATAATTGGCATGAGAGCACGTTTCTCTCGCCTGCTCCAGCGTCATTCCCTTGCTCTTTCGGAGCTCGTAGAGGCACTGCGCCATCTCGTCCATCCCCTCGTAGTTCTTGGGATCGATGATCTCAGCGCCCCGGATGTTGAATCCGCTCTCCTCAGCGGACTCCGCGATCTCGTCCTTATTTCCGATCAGAATCGGCGACAGGAACGTGCTCGCCAGCAGCCGGGAGGACGCCTCCAGAATACGCGGATCGCTCCCCTCTGTAAACACGATCTTCTTTGGATTTTCCTTGAGAATACTTATTAACTTGCCAAACATATACCTTCCCTCCTAAATATAGTTTTCACTTTCTATACTTTCTATGATAACAATTTTCAGCCAAAAAACAAGGGGCAACTTGCGTTTTTCGCTCCCTTTTTTTCTTCCCGCAAAGTAGAAAAATCAGCGGTACGCCTCCGCCAGCGCCTTGAAGGCGGGCAGGGATTTTTCAATCTGTTCGGTGGACACGCAATAGGAAATCCGCACGAAGCCCGGCGTCCCAAAGCTGTCCGCCGGAACGATGAGCAATTCAAATTCCTTCGCCTTTTCCGAAAAGGCATTGGCGTCCTTCTCCAGCGCCTCCACAAAGAGATAAAAAGCGCCGTCCGGCTTGATGCACCGATAGCCGTACTCGGTCAGGGCGTTGTACAGAAGATCCCGGTTCTTTTTGTAAATAGAGACATCCGACGTCTTGCCCATGCAGCGGGCCACCACCTGTTGAAAGAGGCTGGGCGCGCACACATACCCCAAGGAACGTCCCGCTCCGCACACAGCGGCGTAAATCTGTTTCCACTCCGCCGCCTTATCTGACACGGCGATATATCCGATGCGCTCTCCCGGCAGCGACAGAGACTTGCTGTAAGAATAGCACACAATAGTATTGTCATAATAATTCATCAGATAGGGGACCTTCACATCCCCGTACACCAGCTCCCGGTAGGGCTCGTCGGCAATGAGAAAAATCGGATGCCCGTACTCCTGCTGCTTTTTCTCAAGCAGGGCGCACACCGCTTTGATGCAGTCCTCCGTAATAACTACGCCGGACGGATTGTTGGGAGAATTTAAAATAATTCCCTTGGTGTGGGTGTTCATCGCCTTCTCCAGCGCCTCCAGATCGATCTGAAAATCCGCCGGATCGCTGTTTACCGGCACAAAAACGGCTCCGGCATTTTCCACGAATACGCGGTATTCCGGAAAATACGGGGCAAAGGAGATGAACTCGTCTCCCTCCTCGGTCAGCGCCTTAATCGTAATGGTCAGGGACGCTGCCGCCCCCACCGTTATATACAGATTGTCCTCCGTCAGATGCAGGCCGTGCTGCCCGTTGAGATACTCCGCGATGTTTTTGCGCAGACCGGCGTCTCCCTGAGCCGACGTATAGCCGTGGAGAAGCAGGTCGTCCTCGTGTTCCAAAAGGTCGATCGCCGTCTCCTTCACGCAGTCCGGCGCCGGGACGCTGGGATTGCCGATGCTGAAATCAAACACCTTGTCCTCGCCGATCTCGGCCTTCCTCTTTTTCCCGTATTCAAACAACTCCCGGATCACGGAACGGTTCGTTCCCAGCTCCGCCATTTTCTGTGATAACATAATCTATAAGCTCCTTTCCTTAATGTGTTCCCTGAAAATTATGTCTCCCCGCCTATTCGCTCTCCGCTCCACAATGTGTTCCCTGAAAATCATCCTTCGCCTATTCGCTCTCCGCTCCACAATGTGTTCCCTGAAAATTATATCTCCCCGCCTATTCGCTCTCCGCCGAGGAGCAGAAACGGTACGCGTGGTTCAGCGGTCCGTTGCCGTGTCCCAGGTCCAGTCCGTCCGCCAGAGCCCCGGCGACGTAGTCCTTCGCGAAGGAAACCGACACGTCCAGTTCAAAATCCTTGGCCAGATTGGCCGCAATGGCGCTGGAAAGCGTGCACCCGGTACCGTGAGTATTGTGGGTGTCTATAAAGTCGCCCCGATACCAGACCCCGCCCGTCTCCATGTACAGATAGTCGTCGGCTTCCGTCTGGGCGTGTCCCCCCTTGCAGAGCACGCTGCACCGGTACTTGGCGCAGATAATCCGCGCCGCCATCTCCATGTCCTCCGACGTCCTGATCTCCCGCCCGGCAATCACCTCCGCCTCCGGAATATTGGGCGTGACTACCTCCGCCAGCGGAAAAAGTTTTCTGCACAGAAGCTCCCGCGCGGACTTGTCTATCAGCTTGGAACCGCTGGTAGACACCATCACCGGATCCACCACGATGTGCTCCGGCTGGTACTCCTGACACTTATCCACCACGACCCGCACCAGCTCCGTCGTGGGCAGCATGCCTATTTTCACGGCGTCCGGCCGGATATCTGTAAACACGGCGTCCAACTGCTTTGCCAGAAAATCCGGTTCCACCGCCATAATCCCGGTGACGCCGGTCGTGTTCTGCGCCGTCAGCGCCGTAATGGCACTCATGGAGTATACGCCATGCGCCATCAGCGTCTTGATATCCGCCTGAATGCCCGCTCCTCCGCTGCAATCGCTTCCCGCAATCGTCAATACTGTTTTCATAGTTCTTCCTTCTCCTCTATCCTATATATTCTGCCGCCCCGCGGGCAGCCCCTTTCAAAATGAAATAATCCCCAGATGCTCCAGCAAAATCTTCACTCCCAGCAGAATCAGCAGGACTCCTCCCAGTATCTCCGCTTTTTTCTTCCAGCGAGCGCCGAACTGATGCCCGATGATCACTCCCGCCGCGCCGAACGCAAA
>CANPZR010000123.1 GCA_947589175.1 uncultured Lachnospiraceae bacterium
TGTTCGTGCCGGATTTTAAGCATTTTTCCGTGCAGGGCATGTTGGCCGCCCTGGGGCAGATGTTCTACTCGCTGTCGTTAGCGATGGGAATTATGATTGCCTACGGCTCTTATCTGCCGAAAAAAAGCGATCTGGAGAAAAATGTGAGCCGGATTGAGATTTTCGATACCGGCATCGCGCTTTTGGCGGCGCTGATGATTATTCCCGCCGTATTCGCCTTTTCCGGCGGAGACGAGAGCGCGCTCGGCAAGGGGCCGGGACTTATGTTCGTGACGCTGCCGAAGGTGTTTGAGCGAATGGGAATGAGCACGATTATGGGCTCTCTGTTCTTTGTGCTGGTTCTGCTGGCGGCGCTCACCTCCTCCATCTCGATTATGGAGACGATTGTGGCGTCGCTGTGCGACCGATTCGGCTGGAACCGACAGAAGACCACGGTCGGAGTGGGAATCGGCTCGTTCCTCGTGGGGATTCCGCCGATTCTCGGATACAGCGTCTGGTCGGGAGTGACGATCGGCGGGCTGTCCATTCTTGACATGATGGATTTTATCACCAACTCCGTACTCATGCCTATTGTGGCGATTCTGACCTGTATTTTCGTGGCCTATGTAATCGGAGTGGCGGTCATCCACGACGAGGTCAAGAGCTCTTCCGCCTTTAAGCGGCAGAAGCTGTTCGATGTGATGATAAAATACATCGCGCCGGTGCTGATCGCGGCGATTCTGATTTCTTCGATATTAGACGCCCTCGGAATCATCAAAATGTGATAGTGCAGCCCGTCAGGAGTGGGGCCATCACTCATTATAAAAAATTTGTCATATAAAACAGTACAAAACACTTGACAACAGTTTTGTACTGTTTTATACTGTTATAAAGAAACGGATAGAGCATGCAATCTGTTTACAGGGCCGCGGACGCGGCAGAATAGGAGAAATATGCACATTATAATCAATAATACGTCTATGGTGCCGATTTACGAGCAGATCATGGACCAGGTGAAAAAAGCAATTATGGAGGGAGACCTGACGGAAGGACAGGTGCTTCCCTCGGTGAGAAATTTATCAAAGGAACTGAAAATCAGCGCGCTGACGGTGAAAAAGGCCTACGACAATCTGGAGCAGGAGGGCTTTACCGTGACGGTTCACGGGAAGGGGACGTTTGTCGCGGAGACCTGTCAGGAGCAGCTGATGGAGGAGCGGAAAAAGGACGTGGAGCGCGCGCTGGAGCAGGCGGCCTCCAAGGGGCTCCGCAGCGGGTTGAGCGCGGAGGACGTCCGCAGTCTGTTTGAGATTATTATGGAGGACATCTATGCTGAAAATTGAAAATGTAAAAAAGGACTACGAGAGCTTTTCGCTGTCGGTATCCATGCATGTGGAGCGGGGCCGGATTACCGGGCTGATCGGCAGGAACGGGGCAGGGAAAAGCACGACCTTTAAGACGGCGCTGGGGTTAGTGCGCAAGGAGGGCGGCAGCGTGAAGGTCTTTGACAAGGATGTGGAGAGGCTGGAGAACAGCGACCGGGAGAAAATCGGCGTGGTGCTCGGCGACGCGGGATTCAGCAGCAGCCTGACCATCTGGGATATCCGGAAAATCATGAAAAAATTGTACCCGGAGAATGTCTACGACGATGCCTGGTTTCAGGAAAAATGCGAGGAGCAGGACCTGCCGCAGAAGAAAAAAATAAAAGAATTTTCCACCGGCATGAGAGCCAAATTAAAGGTTCTTCTCGCCATGAGCCACCAGGCGTCCCTGCTGATTCTCGACGAGCCGACGGCCGGGCTGGACGCGGTGGCGCGCAGCCAGATTCTGGATCTTCTGCGAGATTACATGGGAGAGGACGACGCAAAGAGTATTTTGATCAGTTCCCATATATCCTCGGATCTGGAGAGCCTGTGCGATGATTTTTACCTCATAGACGAAGGGAAAATCCTTCTGCACGAGGAGACGGATGTGCTGCTCAGCGATTACGCCCTGCTAAAAGCGGATTCGGCGCAGTACGAAACGCTGGACAGGCAATATATATTGAAGGCAAAAAAGGAAAGCTACGGGTACTGCTGTCTGACGAACCAGAAGCAGTTTTATCTGGAGAATTATCCGGAGGTGGCGGCGGAGAAGGGGAGTCTGGATTCTCTGCTTCTCATGATGATCGGGGGTGAAGCGGTATGAGGGGACTGTTGGTGAAGGATTTTCGGCTGGCATTAAAACAGATGCGGTTTATTTTGGTTCTGCTCGTTTTTCTCGCCTTTATGGCCCCTGCGCTGGTGATAGACGAGGGCAGTGAGTTTGTTGTCTATTGGCTGACGTTTGTGTGTTCCTTTTTTGTAATCACGACAATCAGCTACGACGAGGCGGACAACAGCGTTTCCTTTTTGCTGACGCTGCCTGTGAGCAGGCGGCAGTACGCTCTTGAAAAATATGTATTTTTACTTGTCGCCTCTGGCGGCTCGTGGCTCATCGGCCTGTGCGCGGATGTGATTTCGGCACTGCGAAGTCCCGGATCAATTGAAATGATGATGGAAATTGATTGGCTCGCCCTGCCATTTTGCTGGTCCTTTGTGGCGCTGACGATTCCGTTTATGCTGAAATTCGGAAGCGAGAGGGGACGGCTCGCCATGCTTGCCGTTCTGGCAGTCCTTGCCAGTTTCGGGTATCTGCTGTCGCGGAATACGGATCTTTTTGGAATGTGGGATCACACGGATACATTTACCATAGACGTCCATGTGACGGCGGCCGCCCTGTTTATTCTGGCAGTCAGCGCCCTGATCAGCGTGCGGATCATGGAAAAGAAGGATTTTTGAAAAAATTTTCCGAAAAAGATTTTCGGCGTCTTGTTGAATGGAAGATTTCCTGTTATAATAGGATATTAGAGCGAGGGGCTGCGCGTTTCATGTCTGCGTGAAGAAGCATGACCTTGCAATTCGCGGTATTATAGGGATGAAATATTAAAAACAGGAATGGAGGAGACAAAGGCGGCTATGACTTTTTCGGAAAATTTTAACAAGGTGAGAGATTTGTTCAAAGACGCGGACGTCAGCGACGTGAAGGAGCATCTGGCGTACCAGTTCAACATTACCGGCGAGGGAGAGGGCATTTTCTATGTGGAGGTCAAGGACGGCGAGCTGCACATCGAGCCCTATGAGTACTATGACCGGGACGCTATTTTTATTTGCAAGGCGGACACGCTGTTTAAGATTATCGCCAAGAAGCTCGATCCGGTGGTGGCGTTTACCATCGGCAAGCTGAAGGTGGAAGGCAGCATCGAGCAGGCGCTGAAACTGAAAAACTTTTTATGAGATTACAGATCCCCGGCGGACTTTGTTCCTCCGGGGATTTTGGAATAGGAAAATGGGAATAGAGGAACGAGGAGGAAGCATATAATGATCAGGGAGAGGTGGATCGGGGACCGCGCCTTTTACCGGAAACTTTTGTGGCTGGCGGTTCCTATTATAGTTCAGAACGGCATCACGAATTTAGTGGGCTTTTTGGACAATATCATGGTGGGACAGCTGGGGACGGAGCCCATGTCGGGAGTCGCCATTGTGAACCAACTGGTGTTCGTGTTCAATCTGTTAGTTTTTGGCGGATTTTCCGGCGCGGGCATTTTTGGCGCGCAGTTTTACGGGCACGGGGACATGAAGGGCGTGCGGGATACGTTCCGGTTCAAGCTGATTATGGGGATTATCATTATCGCGGCGGCGCTGACGATTTTTCTCACGGCGGGCGGGAGCCTGATCCGGCTCTACCTCACTTCAGGGGAGAGCGGGAATCTGGAGGCCGCCTATACATATGGCAGGCAGTATCTGTCGGTGATTGTTCTGGAAATACTTCCCTTTACGCTGGTGCAGGTCTATGTCAGCACGCTGCGGGAGACGGGACAGACGATGGTCCCGATGGTGTCCGGACTGGTGGCGGTGTTCGTCAACATGACCTTTAACTATATCCTGATATTCGGGAAATTCGGGGCGCCGGCGCTGGGAGTACGGGGAGCCGCGGCGGCGACGGTGCTCGCCCGCGTGGTGGAGTGCGCGATCGTGGTGGCGTGGACGCATCGGCACAGGGAGAAAAATGCCTTTATCATCGGCGCGTACAAGAGTCTCCGGCTGCCGGGGACGCTGGCGGCCGATATCATCAAAAAGGGCGCGCCGCTGCTCGTCAACGAGTTTCTGTGGTCCGCGGGAGTGGCGATGGCGAACCAGTGCTTTTCCGTGCGCGGCTTTTCCGTGGTGGCGGCGGTCAACATCGCGTCCACCATCGGAAACCTGTTCAATGTGATTTTTATTGCGATGGGCGACGCGGTGGCCATCCTGGTGGGACAGCTTTTGGGGGCCAGCCAGTTCGAGCAGGCCAAGGACACGGCGAGGAAAGTCATCGTCTTTTCCGTATTTTGTACCATGATTACCAGCCTGATCATGCTCCTTGTGGCGCCATTTTTCCCACAGGCGTACAATACAAGCGGCGAGGTGCGCCATCTGGCGTCGCGGATGATTCAGATCACCGCCTGCCTGATGCCCCTTGAGGCGTTTCTCCACGCGGCCTATTTTACTATCCGGTCCGGGGGGAGGACGATTATCACGTTTTTCTTCGACAGCGCCTACTCCTGGTGCGTGGTCATACCGGTGCTGTACAGCGTGGTGCATTTTACAGCGCTGCCCATACTGCCCACCTATCTGGTCTATTTCCTGGTGATGGACGGCGTGAAATCGATTGTCGGCTATATTTTGCTAAAGAAGGGAATCTGGATCCGGAACATCGTAGTGTGAATCCCGGACGCGCGGCGCGGAGAAATCCGCGCGTTGTGCATAATGAATAGAAATTCTATGAATTTTCTGTGGAAAACTTGTCATTTTTGTCGAGTGTGATATAATAAGAGGCAGTGATGAAAAAATCGTAAAAGGAGGAAATTTCATTGGGACAGTCAACCTTTAGAGGGGGCACGCATCCGTATGAGGGCAAGGAACTCAGCTCGGAGAGCCCGATTCAGGTGATGATGCCGAAGGAGGAACTGGTTTTCTCCATGAGCCAGCACATCGGAGCCCCTGCGACACCCGTCGTAGCCGTAGGCGATACGGTGAAGATGGGGCAGATTATTGGCGAAGCCAGCGGCTTCATTTCAGCCAATATTGTGAGCTCTGTCTCCGGTGAGGTCAAAGCGGTAGAACCCAGACTGCTGTCTTCCGGTGCGAAGGCGACCTGCGTGGTCATTGCCAACGATGGTCAGTATACACCGGTAGAGGGCCTCGGACAAGACAGGGATTACACCAAATTATCCAAAGAGGAAATCCGCCAGATCATCAAGGATGCCGGCATTGTCGGCATGGGCGGGGCCGGTTTCCCCACAAATGTTAAAGTTACCCCGAAAAATGAAGATGAGATCGATTACGTCATTGTCAACGGCGCCGAGTGCGAGCCGTATCTGACGTCGGACTACCGTCTGATGCTGGAGCGCTCGGAGGAGTTAGTGAAGGGGCTGGAGGTACTGGTATCCCTGTTCCCGAAGGCAAAGGGCGTCATCGCCATCGAGGACAACAAGCCGGAGGCCATTGCTAAGCTGCAGTACCTGACAGACAAGATTCCGAACCTGGAGGTCAAGGTGCTAAAGACCAAGTACCCGCAGGGCGCGGAGCGTCAGATCATCTATGTGGTTACAGGGCGCAGGATCTACTCTAAGATGCTGCCGGCGGACGCGGGCTGTATCGTGGACAATGTCCAGACGGTCCTCGCTGTTTACGACGCCGTCTGCAAGTGCACGCCGAGCATGAGCCGCGTGATTACCCTGACGGGAGACGCGATGGCGAAGCCGCAGAACTATGAGGTGAAATTCGGCATGAGCCACAAGGAGCTGTTAGACGAGGCGGGCGGCCTGAAGTGCGAGGCGGAGAAGCTGATTTCCGGCGGACCGATGATGGGTATGGCTATGTACGATCTGAACACGCCGATTACCAAGACCAGCTCATCCATTCTGGCGATGAGCAAGGACGAGGTGGCAGCCTGCGAGCCCACGAACTGTATCCGCTGCGGGCGGTGCGCGACCGTCTGTCCGAGCCATCTGGTTCCGCAGATGATGGCCCTGGCGGCTGAGCGGAACGATCTGGACGATTTCCAGAAGCTGAACGGCATGGAGTGCTACGAGTGCGGCACCTGCACTTATGTCTGCCCGGCGAAGCGGAGACTGACGCAGATCTTTAAGCAGGCGAGACGCGCTGTTATGGACAACAGCAGAAAGAAAGCCTAATGAGGAGGATATAAAATGGAAGAGAAATTGCTGAACGTTTCGTCATCTCCTCATGTCAGGGACAATTCTTCGACAGCGTCCATCATGAGAGATGTCATTATTGCATTGATACCGACCACGCTGGTGGGTATCTGGAACTTTAGATTCAGCGCAGTTGTGGTCATTCTTGCCACCTGCGTGACCTGTGTGTTAGCAGAGTATATCTGGCAGAAGCTGATGAAGCAGCCGATCACGACGGGCGACTGCAGCGCGCTTCTGACTGGCCTTTTGCTGGCGCTGAACCTGCCGAGCACCATTCCGATCTGGATGTGCGTGTTGGGCGGTGTATTTGCCATTATTATCGCCAAGCAGCTTTTCGGCGGACTGGGACAGAACTTTATGAACCCGGCGTTAGCGGGAAGATGCTTTTTGATGCTGGCATTCAGCAGCGCCATGACGAGCTTCACCATCAAGGAGGGAAATCCGATCTGGGCGGGCATCGCCATCGACGCCACCAGCAGCGCGACTCCTCTTATGCAGGTGAAGGAGGGCGGCCTGCCGGATCTTATGAAGATGTTTTTGGGAACTACGACAGGTACGATTGGTGAGACGTCGGCTCTCGCCATCCTGATCGGAGCCATTTACCTTCTGATCCGGAAAGTCATCGACTGGAAGATTCCGGTCGCGTACATTGTTACATTTGTCATTTTTGATTTGCTTTATCAGACCGTGGCGGGCGGAGCTCCTTATCCGGTGTTCTACGAGCTGTGCGGAGGCGGTCTCCTTCTGGGAGCCTTCTTCATGGCGACGGACTACGTCACGAGCCCGATTACCCCGAAAGGGAAGATTATATTCGGAATACTCCTCGGTCTTTTGACCGGCCTGTTCCGGTTCTTCGGTGAGTCCGCAGAGGGCGTTTCCTTTGCCATCATCATCGGCAACCTGTGCGTTCCGCTGATTGAGAAATTCACCATTCCAAAAGCATTTGGAAAGGAGGGCAAGGCAAATGAGTGAGAAAAAAGATACCATGATCAAAGACGCCATAATACTCTGTCTCATTACTCTCATTCTGGGCGCGGTTCTGGCAGGCGTGTACGCTATCACCAAGGGCCCCATCGATGAGGCCCAGGCGAAGGCGAACAACGAGGCCTGCGCGGC
>CANPZR010000124.1 GCA_947589175.1 uncultured Lachnospiraceae bacterium
TATTTAAAAAAGCCGTGATTTTTTTCTACGATATTTATAATATTTTGCAATCCGTAGCCGTGCTCCAGAGGATTGTCCGGGGAAGCGGCGTCCCGATCATAGGTGTTCTCAATATGAATATAAAACATATCATTTTCGCTGACTGTGACCGTGAGGGAAATATGATTTAGCCGCTCGGTGTTTTTCCGGCATGCGTTGAAGCTGTTGTCCAACAGATTTCCGAGGATCACGCACAGCTCGTAGTCGTCGATGGGAATACGGTCAGCGTCTACCCGCAGCGTAGAGGAAAAGGGGATATTATGGGACTGCGCGACATTTTTAAAATTGCTGACAAACGCGTCGATCACCAGATTCCCCGTGTTAATTTCCGCGTAGGTATTTTCCATGTCCTCTATGGACAGCTTCAGGTATTGGAAAAGCTCGTCGTATTTCTTTTGTTTCAGGTACTCCTGAAGAATAAAGTAGTGTTTTTTCGTGTCGTGGATCAGCCGCCGGTTCGTTTTGTAGGCGGCCCCCAGTTGGAGATATTTTTCCTTCTGAAACGCGATCTGCTGTTTCATCTGCTCCATCTTGTGCAGCTCGCGCTCCTGCCGGAGGCTGGTCCGGATGAACCGGTAATTCAGAATGTTGAGCAGGACAAGGACGAGGTAGAGGCAGAGGAAAAAGGCGCGGTTATTGCCGAGCATGATGTCCTCTAAGGGCGTCAACAGCATGAGCAGAAGGGAAATAAACGGCGTGACAAGAAGTGAAATGTGATAGCGTATGCTCTGGATGGAGAACTGCCGCCTCCAGATCATGGAGACAATCAGGGCGAGGAAAAACAGCACGACCTTGGAGCCGAGATTCATGATGCTGTATAGGGCTGTGTCCTCGATGGAAAAGAGGGAAGGGCGAAGGTAACTCACAATCAATGTGAAAATATTTTCTCCCAGCATGGCCAGAAACTGAAAAATGATGGCGGAATACAGGCGGTGGCGCTGGCTGGAGCGGTACAGAAAGGTCAGCGCGTAGGACGTCAGGAAACTGATAGACACCGTCAGGAGCTGGCGGTACTGGTCGTTCGACATAGGCATTGTCAGCATCTCATTTGCAAACAAAAGAATCTCCATCAGGCAAAAGGAGCCGTAGAACGCAAAAGACGGCACATTTTTTTTCTGTGAATCAGGGTGTTATTATAAAAGGCAAGGATAATAAACAGGTCAAAGGCATAGGTAAATAAATTGATCAGCGAGTCTGTCATGGTTCTGTTCCTTTCTCAGAGTTTTTTAAAATCTACAATGTTGTTTAAAAATGTCTGCCGCAGTTCTTTCTCGCAGCTTCTGCTTAATGGGACCGTTTCTCCGCTGTCCAGCATGACGGAATGTTTTTTGAAATAATGTATGAACGCCAGGTTCAGCAGGATGCCCCGATAACAGGAAATAAAGTGGTAATCCTTCAGCTTTTCCGCCCAGTCGGCCAGCGTTCCCCTCGCCTGAATCGTCTCGTCAAAAAAGTGGAAGCGCAGAATCCCCCGGTTGCCGTCGGCCACATCGATGTACCGGATGTCCCGGATATCAATGGTCACTTCCTTTTTTTCCTCATCGTCCTTCTGGATGATGGTGTAGAAGAGATGCTGGCTGTTGATCTCCCTCACAATCTCATCCATAATGCTGAAGAGGCGCTCCCGCGTAATGGGCTTTACAAGGTAATAGTAGGGATGTACCCGGAAGCTGTCCTGCATGTACTGCGGATAATTGCTGATAAAAACGATGAACACATGGCTGTCAATCGCCGATTTGATGTGTTCCGCCGTCTTCAGCCCGTCCATCACGGACATTTCGATATCCAGAAATAGAATGTGGAAATCGCCGGGATGCCTAAACGACTTCAGCAGCTCTTCGCCAGAGGCAAATTCAGCATAGGTAAAATTGTCGTCCCGCGCAACCAGGTAGGAGCTCAGAAAGGATGTGATGTTTTCGCGATAGATTTTGTCGTCGTCACAAATTGCAATGCGCAGGTTTAACATGAGGGCGCCTCCTTTCCGCGTGTATTGATGATTGCTCCTATAATTTGGTTAAAAGCGATAATAATCATGCAGAGTACCATTAAAAAACAACATTCTCTGTTTCCATAATAATGTAGCAACGCATAAATAGCAAGAGCAAACAGGCAGCCAATCAGACATCTTTTTTTGTAGCGCTTGCGCTGATCCTTTGCAATGCGCTTGTTTTCCGGCGTAACGATCTGGCCGTCTTCTAATAATTTACATAATTTACGGCTGATTTGAAATGAAATATACATAAGCCATCCTTCTTTCATAATAGGTAAGAGTATCTGTTTCCTGATTATTGTATTATATCATACTGATCCTGGATGTTGTTAATTGCGGGGGCGAAGTGTCAAAAACGGGGGGTGAAGTGCAGCCTTTATATATGGACTTGCAGTTCACCGCCCATTTTTGACATTTCACCGACACTTTCAGTCAGGGCGAAAAATTTGTGCTATACTTCCAGATAGATTCAGCGAAAGGAGGGAAAAGCATGAAAAGACAGTTGAAAAGCTTTATCCAGAGGCATGGCAGACAGCTCTGCGCAGCAGCGCTCATGTTTGCCAGTATTGCTCCTAATTGCTGCCGCAGTTACTGGTATCAGGATAAGGAACCGGAAGGGCTGGCAGAGTTTCTGAAAGAATCTGGGAAGTAGTCGGTGAACACGGAGTTAGGAGGTGAAGGCATGAGGAGAACATACAGGCCAAGGGAACCGTGTAAGGCAGTAATGAGATTAAAAAAGGAGCGTCCTTTTCACAATGTAGCCATCTGTCAATGGCATGCTGAAAAGAACGCCTCCAAAACACAAACTTATTTTACTATAATAGGGTGGAGATTGCAAGAAAAATATTAAAATTTAACAAGCATTTAACAAGGAGGCAGTTAGAATGATTAAAAAGAAATTAACAAGAGTTTTATGTGCAGGATTTTTGGCAACCGCACTTTTGGGCACGACAGCGTCCGCTGCTGGCAGGCTTGATTATGAATCGTACCAGCTTCCAAGATTCCAAGGTAACAACTACACAGGAACTCATCAAAAAGAAAATTCAAGGGAATATATTACCAATGAAGTTGAAAAACTGGATGGTACCAATGAAGCGACTTTTTGGGCTGCAGATCCTAAATCAGACAACGACCCAATTTCAGAGGATTATTATCAGAAAGAGGGGAATCGAAGCAAGATACTCTTTACTACAACTGGTTTTGATGAGGCCGGTGATGAAGTTTGCATGGGAATGGAAAATTCGACATGGTCAATTAATCCGGCATATGCTTCCGGTTGGGTCAATTTCCATTAAAACGCCCATGAGATTTTTCTATTTGCTGGAAATTAACTCATAATGTTAAAGTGGCAGCCACAGGATTGCCCTGTGTGACCAGCGGAAATCCTGTGGCTGCTAAAATTTCAGGAGGGGAAAAATGCGGTATTTTCGTTTTTTTATAAGGAACCAGATAAACCGGACAGAGTTCAAGGTGACCTTTATGATGCTCTTTTTGATTGGGACAGGAGGCCTCATAATGTGTTATGTGCAGAATTATCAGGAAAATCTTGTGCTTCTGCGGAGCGCTGCGGACAGTTTTTTGCTTGTCTCTACGGAAAGCAGGGTCATTTGCATGATGTATACGCTTATCTTCCCTCTGCTGGCTTCCTCCCTGTGTTCCGGCTATAGGAACGGGGGCGTGCTTTTTTCTTTGCAGAGGATGGATAAAAGAAAGTATGTCTATGGCAATGCGGCGGCCGTTGTCTGCCTTACCGTCATAAGCTTTATGGCAGCGCTGGGGCTGAATCAGTTGTTATGCTTTTCGGCTTTTCCGCTGTCGGCTGCGAGCAACCGCTGGGGAATGACAGAATACGGACTGATGAACAGCTATGTAGAGGGGAACCTGTTTGATTTCTGGACCGCGCAGAATCCTTATGTATATAACGTGCTGTTCATAATCACCGGCAGCGTACTGGCAGGCGGCGTCGCCCTTCTGACCTATGGCCTGGGATATGTCAGGGCGCTGTCCGGATTGAAGCCGGTGCTGCTATCCGTAATCGTATTCCTGATGTTTATCGCATTGTTTGTCATTGATGGAATTTTTGATTTTAATGCGATTAACTATCAGCTATATGTGGCTCCTTCCGAGGCAAGCCTGATTTCATATCTGATTTTTACGGGAGGCATCTATCTGGCGGGCGTCCTTTTGACTGTAAAGGGGAAGAGAGAGTATGAATGTCTGTAGGAAAAGAATTATATTTGGGGGGCTTTTGCTGTTATCCGGCGCGCTGGTCATGTTTCTGTGCGTGGGAGACGTCCGCCTCATGGGGGCGATGGATCTGCTCGCATTATATACAGTAACGGTCAGGGACATTGTCCTGCTCGGCGTGTTTCTTCCCCTGATTACTTTCTGGAGCATGAAGGAAGTGAATGACTGGATGTCCGGCTGCAGGCTGCTCTCGTGCGGTTCCCGGAACAGATGGTGGAGTGGGATAAAAAAGATCCTGATTGAAGAAAGCCTGGCCTGCTCGATAGCTGTTATACTGCCAGTATTTATCGTGAAGAACATATATGCGGGGAGACTGGAGACGGCAGGGGAATGTCTGTACATGATGTGTTTGCTTCTGTCCTATTTTATGTATTTTTTCTTGGCGGCGCTGTGTGTGCTGGCACTGGAGGTCTGGCTCGGCCGGGGGCTGCCCGCTGTCCTGTGCGTGTTTGCGATTTCTATGTTTCCCAAGCTGGCGGCCTTTTTTTTCCGTCAGATGAGTTTTAGCACCATTGTGGAATTTCTGAATATGAAATACGCGGTGGAGGATGGCATTTTCTATCCGCATCGGTGCGCGGGGGGATGCGCGCTGCTCATCTGCCTGGCGCTGGCAGTTGAAAGGGCCGGAAACATGTATATGAAAAAAAGGGACATATATTGGAAATAGAAGAGGAGGGATGAGGTTGAGGCAGAAAAAAACAGCAGTAGCGCGGCAGGTCCTGGGGATGTCCGCACTGAACGCCCTGCTGCTTCTTTATTATTTTTACATGGCCGGGAACGGGAGCAGCAGTTTTTGGGAGATGCTGCTTGGCGGAATAGGGATAGTGGAGAGCAGGAACATCCTGTTTATCGTTATCTTTATTTTGCCGGATTTTCTCTTTTATTTTTGCGCGCGCGCCAGATGTATCCGCCAGTTGAAGGAGAATTACGTGTACATTTTTGTCCGGGAGAGGGACATGAAGGTGTGGGTGAGAAAGTATGCGGCGGCCTCGCTTTTAGAGATGCTGCTGTATAAGCTGGCGACGGTCATAATGCTGTGCGCCATAGGCTCCGCATTAGGAGTGCGGACGGGGATAGCGCCGGATACCGCGGTGCTCCTGATTTTGGCCCAGTTCAGCCGGTCAGCCGGGATCATGCTCTTTTGCGACCTGATTCTGTTAAGGTTTAATGAGCTGGCTGCAGTATATGTGAACCTTTTTCTTCAGGCGCTGCCGCTGTTTGCCGTGGGAGTGCTCTACGATCTGGAAGGGCCGTGGGAGATGGCGGTGAAGTGCCTGCCGCCCAACTGGTGCAATTATAATTACCTGGTCGGGGCGGGGATCCGCCCATGGCCCATGCTCGGCCTGTCGGCTGCGCTGGGGACGGCCATTTATTTCTGTACGGAAAAGACATTTAAGAATTATGAAGCAGTATAAGGAGGCGCTTATTATGATTGAGGTAAGGAATATATGCAAGACTATCCGTGGAAACCGGGTGCTGTATGATGTTTCCTGCGATCTTGAAGATGGGAAGATATACGGAATTTATGGGAGAAACGGTTCCGGCAAGACGATGCTTATGAGGTGTGTGCTGGGGCTGATCCACGCAGACAGCGGAACGGTAAAAATCGACGGGAAAGTTATAGGAAAGGAAATGGATTTTCCGAAGAGCGCGGGGGCAATCATTGAGAATCCGTCTTTTTTCTCATACGCCACGGGATATGAGAATCTGAAGATGCTTGCGGACATAAGGAGGCGCATCTCGGAAGACGAGGTCAGGGAAGCAATCCGCAGGGTCGGGCTGGATGACCGTGACAGGCGCAACGTGTCCAGATATTCCCTGGGAATGAGGCAGCGGCTGGCTATCGCGCAGGCGGTCATGGAATCGCCGGACATTCTTGTCCTGGACGAGCCGACCAACGGCCTGGATGAACAGGGAGTGGATATGTTCCGCGAAATCATACAGAAGGAAAAGGAGCGGGGAGCGCTCATTCTCATAGCCAGCCACAACAAAGAGGATATCGAGCTGCTGGCCGATGTAAAGCTCCATATGAGCGGCGGCCGGCTTGATGAGATTGTCGGGAGGTGAGGAGCGTCATGATGGGAAAAACGAAGGTTCTGGCAGCGGTTCTTTCCGGCTTTGTTATTGTCTGCCTGGTCATGGGGCTCGTTGTCAGGAACAGCTATACCGGATATGGAAGCTTTGAAGAGATGGAGAACGCGGAGAATTTGGACAAATACCGGGTCATTGCAGATCGTGCGGAAGAATATCCGGAGTTCGACTCATCCGTAAGAGACTACGCCGGACTGGAGGAGATATCGGATCTGATTGTAAAGGTGTCCGCAACAGATGACCGCAAGCTGTTTCCCCACACTGTCACTAAGACAAGGGTAATCGTTGAGGAAGTGTGGAAAGGGGATGTGGAGAGCGGACAGGAGCTTTTTATCTATGAACCCGCTTATTTTGGCAATATTCCATCTAAAGTATACGAGACCATAGGCGGATATCAGATGATGGAAGAGGGGGAGGAGTATTACCTGTTTTTGCGCAGGCCCGAAGTATCGGACGGATACAGGATGTCAGAGAAAGAGAAAATCACATACCTGCCGAGCACGGCGTCGTATTCGAAATTTCCAGTGCGGGAAGGAGAGACCAGGGTCCTGGATGACCAGCGGCTGGATACTAAAGGTTACACATATGGGGAAGTGAGGAATCTGGAAATTCTCACTGACAGGAAGAAAATGCTGTCTGTCTATAAAAGGCTGAAGAGCAAAGTTTTAGAAAATCTGGAGAAATAGCGCGTGGAAAAGAAGCAGTTCGGGGAAAAACTCGAAATGGCCATATGAGAGTTGACGGGATTATCAGACATGGATAATTAACCTTTTAGTAGATTGCATTATCATAAAATCGTAAGAAATACGCAAGGAAAATGACAGGCACTTTGGAACTCGTTGTGGTATGCTATCAAATAAAGGAGCTAGCGTGGATACAAATACAAGAGTAAGATATTGAATGCAGAAAAAAAGAGAGGAGCGGGGCGCCGCGGTCATCATCGCGACGCATAATAAATACGATCTGGAGGACCTGTGCGATACCGTGTTTCAGATGAG